>NZ_JAIUGQ010000033.1:0-79155 GCF_020164715.1 Mesorhizobium sp. ESP7-2 | reverse complement strand
CTACTCCCCTACTCCCCTACTCCCGCCCCACAGTTCCGCTGCGATAAAGGCAAGGTTCGTCCAAGCATTGACCGGCTCGTACCAAAGTCCAGGCCGGTTCGCTCGCAATAGAGATCGACAGGGGTCAGGAGAACCTGCCTCATGGGGATGATGCCGCCGCCGAATCGAACCATGCCTTGAAATGCAGTGGCTTCTCCTATTGGGGCCTTACCTCACGATTGCCGCGGTAAAATTTCACCGCAACGTGACTTCCCGTTGACTTCCCGTTCTGCCACATATTTGGGCAAAGCAGAACAAAGCCGGCACCACCGGCGGGAATTGGAATGGTCATGGCCTCGCGACGATCATTGTGGCTGGCAGCCTTCACGCTGGCCTTCTCGGCTTTTGCCGGTGCTGGCCATGCCAGCGAGCCCGAAAGGGCCCAGGCCGAAAAGCCCGACCGGCCGCTCGGCGTGGTCGAACTGTTCACCAGCCAAGGCTGCAGTTCCTGCCCGCCGGCGGATGCGTTCTTCGCCGAACTCGCCACCAGGCAAGACCTTGTGGCGCTCGCCTATCACGTCGATTACTGGGACTATCTCGGCTGGAAGGACACGCTGAGCCGCAAGGAAAACACCGAGCGGCAATATGACTATATGCGCTATTTCAGCAGCCGTTCCGTCTATACGCCGCAAGCCGTCCTGAACGGCCGGATGCATGTCAACGGCGCCAATCGCGGCGAGGTCGACGGCGCGCTTGCCCGCATGGCCCGTGCCGGCGAAGGCATGCGTGTGCCCATCAAGATCAGCCGCACCGGCGACCGCGTGATCATCGACACCGGCGATGCCGGCACCGGCCCGAACGACGCCCATGTCGTCATCGTCTATTTCGACGCGCCGCAGACGGTCAAGATCGGCCAGGGCGAGAATTCCGGCCGCAAGATGACCTATTGGAACGCGGTCACCGGGATCCAGACCGCCGGCATGTGGCACGGCAAGGCGCAGCGCTACGAATTGCCGCTGAGCGAGATCACCAAGAAGGCCGGCTGCGCCGTGCTTTTGCAGTCGGTCGGCAAGGATGGCCTCCCGGGCCCGATCCTGGGCGCGGCTTTCATCCACAGGCCCGGATCCGAGACCTCCCTGGAGCGCCAGCTGTAACGTCACGCGGTTCGGCGCGATCCAGACGGAAACCGTTACACATCTCCCTCGAATGCTTTCAGTGTCCGGTCAGGCGATCGGCAAAGGCGGCAAGACGTGAGGTCTGGCCCAAGCCGTTTGCTTCACGCCGGTCGGCGATGCGATAGAGCTGGTACATGGTGTGGACGCCGAGCCAACGCAGCGGTTCCGGCTCCCATTTCTTGACCGTGCGGTTGACCCAGGGCAGCCGGGTCAGTTCGGTATCGTGGCCGAGCACGAGGTCGCGCAAGGTGCGGCCCGACAGGTTGGAGCTCGAAACCCCCAGCCCGACATAGCCGCCAGCCCAGCCGATGCCACTCTCACGGTCGAAACCTGATGTTGTGCACCAGTCGCGCGGCACACCGAGCGTGCCGCACCATGCATGGTCGAGGCGCACGCCCTTGGTCTGCGGCAACAGCCTGGTCAGCACCTCGTGCAACTGATCGATGGTCGCCTGCTGGGTCTGGCCGCGCACATCGGTGCGCGAGCCGAAGCGGTAGGGCACGCCGCGCCCGCCCATGGCGATGCGGCCTTCGCGCGTGCGCTGTGCATAGCAATAGGTGTGGGCGGCATCGCCCAGCACCTCGTAACCGTTCCAGCCGATCGCGTCCCAGAGCTTTTGCGGCAGCTTCTCGGTCACCACGATGGCGCTGTTCAGCGGCAGCCAGAGACGCTCGTAGCCGGGAATGCCCGCCGTGAACCCTTCGGTGGCGCGGACGATCTTTTGCGCCCGCACGATACCCCTGGTGGTGGTGACCTTGCCCTTCTCGATCGCCAGCACCTGTGTCTGCTCGTAGATCGGCACACCGAGCCGCGCGACCGCGGCCGCCAGGCCCTGGACCAGCTTGGCCGGCTGTACACGCGCGACGTTGCGCACGACAAAGGCGCCCAGCACCTTGTCGATGGCGATGCGCTGGCGCGCCTCCCGCGCGTCGAGGAAGGCCAGCCGCTCAGGCGGCATCTCCCAGCCCAGCAGCTCCTCGTATTCGGCCCTGGCGCGCTGCAACTGCGCGGCATTGGTGGCGACGGTGATGTTGTCGACGCGGCGGATATCGGCATCGATGCCCTCGGCCTCCGTCACCGCGATCACCTCGTCGACCGTATCGGACATAGCGCGCTGCATGTCGATCACGGCGCCGCGCGACGAGGTTTTTGCGTATTTCTCGCGCGACCAGCCGAAACCGCCCGACAGCCAGCCGCCATTGCGGCCCGAGGCGCCGAAGCCGGCGAACTCCTTCTCGACGATGACGATGCGCAGCGCAGGCTGCGCCTTCTTCAAATAGTAGGCGGTCCACAGGCCGGTGTAGCCGGCGCCGACGATGCAGACATCGGCCTCGATGTCGCCGGGCAAGGGCGGCCGATAAGCGGGGATGCCGCCGATATCGGCATACCAGAACGACACGTCGCCATTGTGCTTGGCTTGCATTTTTTGAGATCCGTTCCGAAATTAGGTGACCGTCAGATCGGCCTTGTCGTCGTCGGCGAGCAGCTTGACGTCGGCGCCGGCGAACAGCACCTCGACCTCGTCTCCGATGGCAAAATTGTCCGCTTCCAGCGTCGAGCGCACGATGGCTTTCGAGCCGTCGGCCAGATCGACCTCGTATTTGGAGCCGGAGCCGAGATAGATGGCTTCGCCGATACGCCCCGTGAGCCGGTTGCGGCCATCGCCGCCGGCACCACGGCGGGCGAGTACCAGCTTTTCGGGCCGCAGCAGCATGACCGGCCTGCCGCCATTGGCGAGACGCTTGGCTGTCGCTACCTTCTGGCCCGCTATGTCGATCGCCGTCTCTCCGCCGGAGGTGGCGGCGGCCCCGCGCAGCACGGTGGAATCGCCGATGAACTTGCCGACGAACAGCGTCGCCGGCTCGTCATACAGCTCGCGCCCGGTGCCGATCTGTTCGATGCGGCCCCGGTTGAACACGGCGATGCGGTCCGACAGCACCAGCGCCTCTTCCTGGTCGTGCGTCACATAGACGAAGGTGGTGCCGAGTTCGCGGTGGATGCGCTTGATTTCGAGCTGCAGCCATTCGCGCAGCTTCTTGTCGAGCGCGCCGAGCGGCTCGTCCATCAATAGCAGAGGCGGATCGAAGACGATGGCGCGCGCCAGCGCCACGCGCTGCTGCTGGCCGCCCGAAAGCTCGCTGGGAAAGCGGTGGCCGAAATCCGCCATCTTGACCATGTCGAGCGCCTGGCGGACGCGGCGTTCGCGCTCGGTGCCGGCCACACCGCGCAGGGCGAGCGGATAGGCGACGTTGCGGCTCACCGTCATGTGCGGAAACAGCGCGTAATGCTGGAACACCACGCCGATGTTGCGCTTGTGCGCCGGCACGCCGACGACGCTCTTGCCGCCCACTTCCAGCGCGCCCGAACTGGCCTCGGTGAAGCCGGCGACGACGTTGAGCGTCGTCGTCTTGCCGGAGCCGCTCGGCCCGAGCAGCGTCATGAACTCGCCGGCCTTGATGTGCAGCGACACGCCGTCCAGCGCCTTGAAGTTGCCATAGGCCTTGCTGATCGAGTCGAGGTCGATCGCCGCGCCCCTGCTCTCTTGTCCCCGATTCATTGGCGTCCTTTCCGCTCGCGGCCAAGAAGAAGCATGCCGCCGCCGATCAGGATCGTGGTGGCAAACAACAGGATCGTGCCGACGGCCGCTACCGTCGGGTCGGCGTCGCGCGTGATGGAAGCGTAGATCTGCACCGGCAATGTCTTGAGGTAGGGATTGGTGATGAACAGCGACACGACAATCTCGTCGAAGGAGGTGGCGAAGGCGAACAACAGGCCCGACAGCACGCCTGGCGCTATCAGCGGCAGCGTCACCGTACGGAACGTGGTGAGCGCGCTCGCGCCCAGGCTCGCCGCGGCTGTCTCGAGGCGCCTGTCGAACACTTCGAGATTGGCCGAGACGGCAATCAGCACGAAGGGCAGCGCAAGGATGGTGTGGGCGAGCACGAAGCCGAGCAGCGTGCCGACAAGCCGCGTATCGAGATAGACCGCGTAGATGCCGATCGCCAGCACCACGCCCGGCACCACCATCGGCGTCAGCATCAGCATGCGCAGCAGGTTTGCCGGCCGCGCTTTCATGCGGTCGAGGCCGAAGGCGGCGAGCGTGCCGAGCACCGTCGCCAGCACCGCGACGATCGAGGCGACCTTCAGCGAATTGAGGAAGCTGTTCGACCAATCCGGGTTGGTGACGAAATTCTGGTACCACTGCCAGGAGAAGCCCTGCGGCGGAAACGCCAGCGACTTGTTCTCGTTGAACGACATCGGCACCACGACCAGCGTCGGCGCCACCAGCCATATGGCCACCAGCAGGCAGACCAGGCCCAGGATGACGCGGGTGAGAGGCTTCATCTCCATCACTGCCGCCCCGCGTCCCGGTACCTGGATCGCATCACCGGCGCGGCGAGCGCCAGCAGCACGAAGGTCGTGACCAGCAGCACCACACCCATCGCGCCGCCCCTGCCCCATTGCAGCAGGCTGAGCACCTGTGTCTGCACCAGGGTGGACAGCATGGTCGAGCGCGGTCCGCCGAGCAAAGCCGGTGTGATGTAGAAGCCGAGCGCCAGGATGAAGACGATGATCGCCCCGGCATAGACGCCCGGCAGCGACAGCGGCAGGTAGATGGTGAAGAAGGCGCGGGATGGTCGCGCGCCAAGACTTTGCGCCGCACGCATCAGTCTGAGATCGATGCCTTTCATGACCGAATAGAGCGGCAGGATCATGAAGGGCAAAAGAACCTGCGCCATGCCGATGACCACGCCCGTCTGGGTACGGATCAACCTGACGCCGCCGAGCCCGAGCGACCGCAGGATCGAGTTGATGACTCCTGAATCCTGCAGCAGGATCACCCACGACAGGGTGCGCACCACGCCGCTCACCCAAAACGGGATCAGGACGCACAGCATCAGCACCAGCCGCACACGCGGCCCGACCGCGGTCATCAGATAGGCGTAAGGATAGGCCGAGATCACGCACACCAGCGTGACCCAGGCCGAGATGACGTAGGTCCGCTGGAGCACGGTGAGGTTGATGGGCGCGCCGAAGAACCAGACATAGTTCTGCAGGCCCCAGTCCGGCTCCGACAGGCTGCGCAGGACGATGGTGAGCAGCGGATAGCCGATCACCGCCAGGAGCAGGACCAGAGCCGGCAGCGCGAGCGCGTACGGCCGCCATGCCCAGCGCCTTTCGACAGCGGGAATGGTTGGATCGGACGCGCTCACGGTCTGTGTTCCCGTCAGCCGGTCAGTTGCCGGCCATCAGCGCCGACCACTTCTCCTGCGCCACCGCGAAGTTCGGGACCCAGAACTTGAAGTTTTGTTTGTAGCCCTGCTTCTGGCGCTCAGGTGTATTGGTCAGGTAGGCGGCGACGGAAGCGTCGACCTTGGGCCGCGCGTCGTTGTTGATCGGCGTGTAGGAGGTCTTCTCCGCCAATATCTCCTGGGCATGCTTGCCGAGATAGGCATTGAGCAGCGCGTAGGATGCATCCGTATCCTTGACGCCGACGGGAATCGTCATCTGGTCCATCACCACGAGCCAGTCCTGCCAGGCTGGCGCGTATTTGGCGCCGTTCTTGACCGCCGTCATCGCGCGGCCCGTCCACATCATCAGCATGTCGGCCTCGCCGGATTCGGCGAGTTGCTGCGATTCGGCGCCGGTCTTCCAGAAGATCGTGTCGGGGCCGAGCTTGCGGACCACATCGATGGCCTTGTCGATATCGGCCACCGTCATCGTCTTCGGGTCGCCGCCGGCAACCTTGAAAGCCTGTTCCAGCAGGCCGCCGGTCGGGCTGCCGGAGCCGTCGATCCCGCGCACGCCTGGGAATTTTTGGGTATCGAAGAAGTCGGCCCAGCTCTTTGGCGGATTATCCCCGTACTTCTCCTTGTTGTACATCAGCACGACACCGTAGTTCATCGCCGGCACCGAGCATTCGCCGACTTGACCTTCCGGGATTTTCGAGACGTCGAGCTTGGTCAGATCGAGCTTCTGGAACAGCTTGCCGCAATAGACATAGGGCGGCAGATCGTCGGTATCGACGACGTCCCAGGTGACATTGCCGGACTCGACCTGCGCCTGCAGTTTGGCGATCTCCGTCGGGCCGTCATTGAGCAGCTTGACGCCGGATTTGTCGACGAACTCCTTGAGCGCGGCCGCCTGGCCGTCCTGGTAGATTCCGCCATAGGACACGAAGGTCAGCGTCTTGCCCTTCAGCGAGCCTTCAGCCACCTCTCCCGCCACCGGCTTGGATTGCGCGAGCGCGGCGGTGGCCGCCAGAAGCAAGGCGACGCACGCCGCATGTCCAAATCTCAGTCTCATGATCAACTCTCCCATTGCAGCACTCGCATTTGTTTTCATTCACCCGGATGCGAGCGGTTTCCGGGCCTGTATTGATCGAGTTCGAACGCGCCGGCGGTTGGCGGGGCGATGATCCACAGCACCTCCGCCGGCGTGTCGCCGACATTGACCGTGCGGTGCGGCACCGAGGTCGCGTATTCGACGCTGTCGCCTTCGCGCATTACATGGCGCTCGTCGGCGAGTGTCAGTTCGACGGTGCCCTTGAGCACCATGAACATTTCATGCTCGCCGCTGTGGACGTAGGCCTCGTCGCCGGTCGAGCCGCCCACCTCGAAATGGCCGGCATAGACCTCGAACTGGTGGATCGGCCGCCGCGACAGGAGCATCTTGCGGCCTTGCACGCCGACCGGCAGGACCGGCCGTTCCTCGCGCCTCAGCACCTTGTGCAGGGGGCGGGCATTGTCCTCGAACAGATCGTTGATGCCGAGGTCGAGAGCGGCGGCGATCTTGAGCAGCGTGCCTGTGTTGGCGCCGCACAGATTGCGCTCGAGCTGGCTGATGAAGCTCGCCGTCGTACCGGTCATGTCCGCGAGCTGGCGCAGCGAGACGCGCCGCGCCGTCCGCAACGCCTTGATGCGAGGGCCGACGCCGACGCCATCTGGCGCGGCCGCCCCACCAGTCAATTGTTTTGCCGTGGAGTCCGATGCGCGTGGCATTGCCGTCTCCGTTTCACTTAACACCCTATTAAGTGAAACGGCAAATGGCAAGCACGGTCGACGGAATTGAATAGCGGATGTCGGGGCTGGCTGCTTCGGTCTCTACGCCGAGTTCCAGCGGTCGCCTTGATGCATGCCGCCCTGAAGTATCCTCGGTTCCGGGACACGACATGCATAAAATTGGAAGCTTACAGCAGGTCGGGCGAATCCTATTCGCCGGGACATGCTGTAATCCGGGCAAAAGGGTCCAAAAACGAAAAAACCGACGTCAGCTTGCTTCTGACGTCGGTCATTTAGGTTTTGGGATCGTCGCACACCTGGCTTTTCCGAGGAAAAGGCCGAGGTTGGTTCGATCCGACGCAGACCCGTGGGCGGGGGGCTTGGGGTTTACGAGCCGGTGCCGGACCGAACCGTCTCAGGCAACGCCGGTAAATTCGTCGGACATTGGGGCAGGAGCGCGGATAAAAAAAGGCAGAAATGTGGCGAAGCATCACCAATTCCAACATGCGTTTCACAAACGTGACTGGACGCTACGGAAAACGGCCCGCCGGCTTCGCTTCGCCGGCTCTTGCAATTGCGGTGCGAAGAGGCCAACTTTGGTTGGCAAAGATTCATTTTGAGGGATCGAGGCATGACTGATGACGGCGGCGGGATGGGGGATGGTGACGCATCCGCAATATTGATCCCGCTACACGAGGCACGACGCCTCGACCAGCCGGTCCGCTTCGACCGGCGTGAACTGGACCAGATCCTGAGGCTCTACGGACGCATGGTCGCCGCCAATGAATGGCGCGACTACGCCATCGACCATCTCACCGACCGCGCTGTCTTTTCCGTCTTTCGCCGCGCCAGCGAAGTGCCGCTGTTCCAGATCGTCAAGGATCCGAAACTGGCGCGCAAACAGGGCGCCTTCGCCGTCATCGCCGCGGGCGGGCGCATCCTCAAACGCGGCCAGGAGCTTGGCCGCGTGCTTGGCGTCTTCGACAGCAAGCTGATGCTGGTTCAGGTTTGAGCCGGGATTGGGGAATTGAGGAATTGAGGAATTGAGGAAAAAGACACTCGGCGCCTGGCGTAAGCGCCCTTTTTCTTTCGTTCTTCAGTTCCTCAATTCTTCAATTCCCTCTTCACTTCTTCAATTCCCTTCCGGAATTTCCGCTCGGGCAACGAGTCCGGATCGGGTAGGACCGATGCCCCGCCGTTCAGCGATAGCTGCATGAACACCGTGTCCAGCCAGCGGCCGTGCTTGTAGCCGGAGCCTTCGAGGCGGCCGGAATGGCGGAAGCCGAGCTTCTCATGCAGCCTGACCGAGGCGCTGTCGGCGTGGCCGTCGCCGATCACCGCGACGATCTGGCGAAAGCCCGCCACCTCGACCGCCGCGACCAGGCTCCGCATCAGCTCGAGGCCGACGCCCTGGCCCTTGGCATCGGGCGCGACATAGACCGAATCCTCGACGATGAAGCGATAGGCCGGACGCGGCCGGAAGGGGCCGGCATAGGCATAGCCGAGCACGGCGCCGTCCTTCTCGGCCACCAGATAGGGAAAGCCGCCGGCCGCGAGCGTGGCGAATCGCGTACCCATCTCGGTGCGGCTGGGCGGCTCCAGCTCATAGCTCGCCGTGCCGTTGGTGACCGCGTCGGCGTAGATTTCCGTGATGATGTCGAGGTCGGCCGGGGTTGCCGACCTGATCACGATATTGCTCATTCTCTATGCAAACCTCTCATGTGCCCTCAACAACAGCAGAGGCCCGCGCAAAAGAAAAGGGCGGCCATTGGGCCGCCCTTCCGAGAGTTGATGGTCCAATACCGCTTAGCGGCGGTCGCCCATGAACTGCAGCAGGAACATGAACAGGTTGATGAAGTCGAGATAGAGCCTCAGCGCCCCCATGATCGCCTTGCGGCCGGCGACGTCGGAGGCGTCGCCATCGAAATACATCTCCTTGATCTTCTGCGTGTCATAGGCCGTGAGGCCGGCGAAGACCAGCACGCCGATCGCCGAGATGGCGAAGGAGAGCGCCGACGAATGCAGGAAGATGTTGATCACCATGGCGATGATGATGCCGAACACGCCCATGATCAGGAACGAGCCCATCGCCGTCAGGTCGCGCTTGGTCGTGTAGCCGAACAGCGACAACGCGCCGAAGGCGGCGGCGGTGGCGAAGAAGGTCTGCGAGACGCTGGCGGTGGTGTAGACCAGGAAGATCGACGACAGCGACAGGCCGACAAGGCCGGCATAGACCCAGAAGGTCGTCTGCGCGGCGGCAACGCTCATCGACTGGATCCTGAACGACAGGAAGAACACTGCGGCCAGCGGCGCCAGTATGACAACCCAGCGCAGCGGCGAACCGAAGATCGCGTAGCCGAACGAGGTCAGCATCTCGCCGCTCGGCAGCGTCGCGACGGCCGAGGCCGGGTCGGTGGTGGTGGCCAGCATGATCGTGCCGACGGCGGCAAGGCCGGTGATGAGCAGGCCAAGCCCCATCAGATTGTAGACCTTGATCATATACGCGCGCAGACCCTGGTCGATGTCGGCGCGGACGCCGGGCACCGCCGACGTCTGGTAATTGCGAATGGGATCAGCCATTGGAAATCCTCTGTTGCTTCTGCCCCGTCCGGTGTCGGGCCTCTTGCGGACCCAGGCGCCGCTGGCGGGACTCCAGCATGCCTGTGCTGAAATATGATGGTTATTCGCGTCGAGAACAAGACCGTAACCGGGTGTAACGGTTCGTGACAGGCCAAAATGCCGCTTCGCCGGCCGTTTTGGATGGCATTCTTACCAAGATTTAACCTGGAGCAGGCGGCGCCGGCCGGCGAATCAGAGGTTTCGCAGCACGGGTGCCGCCTTGTGGCCGAGCACCCGCCAGGTGCCGGCAAGCCCGATGCCGACCGTGATCACCAGCGAAAAGGCAATCGTGGCGACCGCCACCTCCGGCATGAAATGCGACGGCAAGGCCATGATGCGCGCGACGACGAACCAGGCGGCGGCGCTGCCGGCGGCGAGCGCGAAGATCGCGGTGGCGAGCCCGATCAGCATGTATTCCAGCGAGAAGGCCGATATCAGCGTCGTGCGTGTCGCGCCCAGCGTCTTCAGCACCACCGCGTCATGGATGCGCGCCCGGTTGCCGGCGGCAAGCGCGCCGGCAAGCACCAGAACCGAGGCGATCAGCGCCACGCCGGCCGCTGCCCGGATCGCCGTGCCGAGCTGACCGACCAGCCGGTTGACAATGTCGAGCGCGTCCTTGACCCGCACCGTCGTGACGGCCGGGAAAGCGCGGGTGACGGCATTGAGGACGCGCGCATCGTCGGCCGTCGAGGCGTTCTTTTCGGTCAGCGTCGCTATCCAGCCATGCGGGGCGCCCGCGAATGTGTTGGGCGAGAACACCATGACGAAATTGATGCCCATCGTCTCCCATTCGACCTGGCGGAAATTGGCGATCCGGGCCGTGACATTGCGGCCGAGCACGTTGACGGTGATGGTGTCGCCGAGCTTCAGCCCGATTTCCTTGCCTTCCTTGTCGGAAAACGAAACCAGCGGCTCGCCGGCATAATTGTCCGGCCACCAGTTGCCCTCGGTCAGCGTCGCGTTTTCCGGCTGCCTGGCGTCATAGGTCAGGCCGCGATCTCCCTTCAGCACCCAGGCGCCCTCGGCCGGCACCTTGACCTTGTCGACATCGACGCCGTTGAGCGCCATCACCCGGCCCCGCAGCATCGGCACCTTGGCCAGCGTTCCCCGCGGCGCCTCCTTTGCGATCAGCGAGGAGAAGGCATCGACTTCGCTGCCCTGGATGTCGACGAAGAAGAAGTTCGGCGCCCGCTCCGGCAGGTTGCCGGAGATCTGGCGCCTGAGATTCCCGTCGATCAGCGCCAGTGTCACCAGGAGAGTCAGCCCAAGCCCCAGCGACAGCACCACGGACGGCGTCAGCGCGCCGGGCCGGTGGATGTTGCCGATGGCGAGCCTCAGCGCGACAAAGCGTACGCGCGGGCTTCTCCTGGCTGCCCATTGCACCAGTCCTCCGACCAGCCTCAGCACCAGGAAAGCGAAAATCGTGGCGCCGACGAAGATCGAGGCGATGCGCTGGTCGCCCGAAAACAGGATCGCCAGCGCCGCCAGGAACAGCGCGATGCCGAGCGCGCAAACGACATAGACGGGGCGCGGCAGGCCGCGGCCTTCCAGCCCCATCTCGCGGAACAGCGCGGTTGCCGGCACGTCGCGGGCGCGGCCGAGCGGCAGCAGCGCGAAGGCGAGCGTCACCAGCAGGCCGAACAGTGCCGCCATGGCGAGCGCGCCGGGATAGAAGCCACCTTGCGCCGGCACCGGAATGACGGATTGCAGGGCGGCACTTGCGACAAAGGGCATCAGCGCACCCAGCACAAGGCCGGCGCCGATACCGAGCAAGGCGATGATCAGGATCTGCACGAGGTAGACGGCGAAGACGAAGCCGCCGGACGCACCCAGGCTCTTGAAGGTGGCGATGACGCCGCGCTTGCCGTCGAGATAGGCACGCACCGCATTGGCGACGCCGACGCCGCCGACCACCAGCGCGGTGAGCCCGACCAGCGTCAGGAACTGCGAGAAGCGTTCGATGTTGGAAGACAGTGCCGGCGCGGCATTGCTGCGCGTGCGGACCGACCAGCCGGCCTCCGGAAAATCCTTGGCCGCTTGGTCCTGGATGGCCTTGAGCCGCGCCTCGTCGGCACCGGCGGGCAGCCGGACCTTGTAGGCGTTCTCGACCAGGCTGCCCGGCTGGACCAGCCCGGTGGCGGCCAGGGCCTCGGTCGAGATCATCAGCCTTGGCGCGAACCCGAACCCGTCGGAGACCGCGTCGGGCTCGGTCACCAGCCTGGCGCGCAGTTCGAAGATGGCGGTGCCGAGCTTCAGCCGGTCGCCGATCTTGAGATGCAGCCGTTCGAACAAGAGGTCGGGTGCCGCGGCGCCGAAAACGCCGAACTGCCCGCCGAACAGTTCCTGCTTCGACAGCGCCGGCTCGGTTTCCAGCGCGCCATAGAGCGGATAGGCATCGTCGACCGCCTTGGCCTCGACCAGCGCCTGGTCGGATCCGTCTGCCAGCCGCGCCATCGAGCGCATGCCGGCGGTATGCGAAACGACGCCCAGCCCGTCGAGAAAGCCACGTTCGGCCCGGCTGGCGTCGCGCTGGTTGATCTGGAAGCGAAGATCGCCGCCGAGCAGCGTCTGGCCCTGATCGGCGACACCGGCGGTGATGGAGCGGGCCACCGAATTGACGCCCCCGATGGCCGCGACACCGAGCGCGATGCAGGCGAGAAAGATGAGAAAGCCGGACAGGCCGCCGCGCATCTCGCGCAGCGAGAAACGGATGGCAAGCTTCAAGGTCCGCGCCAGCGGCATCAGGCGGTGACCTTGACCGGTGCCGGCGCTTCGATCCGGCCGGAGCGCATCGACACCTGGCGCGAACAGCGCGCCGCGAGCGCCGGATCATGGGTGACCAGCACCAGCGTCATGCCGCGCTCGGCGGCCTTGGCGAACAGAAGGTCGGCGACCTGCCGCCCCGTCGCCTGGTCGAGATTGCCGGTCGGCTCGTCGGCGATCAGGATGCGCGGCGACGGTGCCAGCGCACGGGCGATCGCCACGCGCTGCTGCTCGCCACCCGAGAGTTCGCCGGGATAATGGGTGACGCGGTCGCTGAGCCCCACGGCCGCCAGTTCCCGCTCCGCCACCGAGAATGGATCGGCGTGACCAGCCAGTTCCAGCGGCACCGCGACGTTTTCAAGCGCTGTCATGTTGGGGATGAGGTGGAAGGACTGGAACACGATGCCAATGTTTCGGCCACGAAACGAAGCAATCTGATCCTCGCTTTTGTCGTTGAGCAGCTCGCCAGCGATTCGTACCGTGCCCGAATCGACTCTTTCCAGCCCTGCCAGCACCATCAGCAATGTCGACTTGCCGGACCCGGACGGACCGACGATGCCCGTCGCCTCGCCACGCGCGACTTCGAGGCTGACGCCCTTCAGCACATGGACCGACGAAGCCCCTTCGCCGAGCGTCAGGGATACGTCTTTCAGCGCAATGACGGCTTCTGTCAAAATGAAAGCGTCCTATATGGGAAGGGAGGCTCTGCCTGTCGGAAGCCACCGCCGGAAGAATTCTCTGTCATATGGGGCCTACCGCATGTCTTTCAAACGCCTGATAGCCGCAGGCCTGATCGTTTTCCTCGCCATTTGCGGCGCCATTTCGTCGGCGCGCGCCGAGCCATTCAAGATCGTCGGCTTCGGTGACAGCCTGATGGCGGGGTTCGGCCTTGGCCCGGGCGAGGGCTTTACCGACAAATTGCAGGCCGCCCTTCGCGCCAGGGGCCATGACGTCACCGTCGCCAATGCCGGCGTCTCCGGCGACACCTCCAGCGGCGGCCTGGCGCGGCTCGACTGGTCGGTGCCGGACGGCACGCGGCTTGTGATCCTCGAACTCGGCGCCAACGACATGCTGCGTGGCGTCTCGCCCGACATCACCCGGAAGAACCTTGACGCCATGCTGGGCAAGCTCGAGGAGCGCAAGATCGCCGTGCTCCTGGCCGGCATGCGCGCCGCGCCCAACCTCGGCGCCGACTACCAGAACGCCTTCGACGCCGTCTTTCCGGAACTCGCCGCGAAATACGGCGTTACGTTTTACCCGTTCTTTCTCGACGGCGTCGCCGGCCAGCCCAGTTTGCAGCTCGAGGACGGCTTGCATCCGAACGCCAAAGGGGTCGATCAGATGGTCGAGCGCATCCTGCCGACGGTCGAAAAGGCCATCGCCGCGGTGCCGGGAGGTTCGTGAGATCCGATAAAGCCGCTTTCCCTTGGGGAAACGTTTAGCAAAGCCTGTGACCAACAAACCACTTGCTCCATTTGATCATCGATGATTCGCTAGGGATGACAGTTCGATTCGAGGAAGGGAGGCTCTTCATGCCGCGTCTTTTCATCGCCCTCGAAATTCCGCGTGATGCCGCCCTTTCGCTGTCCCTGCTCCGCGGCGGCCTGCCCGGGGCCCGCTGGATCGACGTCGAAAACTACCATCTGACGCTGCGCTTCATCGGTGATGTCGAAGGCCATGTCGCCGACGAGATCGCCAACGCGCTCGACCGGGTGCACCGTCCTTCCTTCTCGCTGGCGCTGTCGGGTGTCGGCGCTTTCGGCCAGAAGAAGCCGCATGCGGTGTGGGCGGGCGCCTCTCCCTCGCCCGACCTGGCGGCCCTTCAGGCCGAGATCGAGCGCATTTGCCAACGGCTCGGCATTCCCGCCGATCCGCGCAAGTTCATGCCGCATGTGACGCTGGCGCGCCTGCGCAATTCGAGCCCGCTCGACGTCGCCCAATATCTGTCGGCGCGCGGCAATTTCTCGACGCTGCCGTTCCGCGTCAGCCGCTTCGTCTTGATGTCGTCGCGCGATTCGGTCGGCGGCGGCCCCTATGTCGTCGAGGAAGCCTGGCCGCTGTCCGGCGTCGATACGCGCGCCGCCAGCCGTGTCGCCAGCGCCTCCGATGCCTCGCGGATCATGCGGTAGACCGAAGCGAACGCTTCCTGGTCCTCGTAATAGGGATCCGGCACATCGAGCGGCTTTCCCTCGGCGAATTCCAGGAACAGGTGGATGCGATCGCGCATTGTCGCCGGCGCCAGCGCCTTCAGGTCGGCGACGTTGGATCGGTCCATGCCGAAGATCAGGTCGAAGCGGTGAAAATCCTCCGGCATGATCTTGCGCGCCCGCTGCCGCGAGATGTCGATGCCGTGGCGCGACGCGACCATGATAGAGCGCGGATCCGGGGCGGAGCCGACCTCCCAGCCGCTGGTGGCGGCCGAATCGAGCATGATATCGCCGCCATATCCGCGCTCCGAAAGCACGGCCCGAAGCACGCCTTCCGCCAGCGGCGACCGGCAGATGTTGCCGAGGCAGACGAAAAGAATGGAATTTATAGGCTTCGCGATCATGGATCCGGCGCTATGTTGATTTCAGCGCAATAGCACGGGAGGCGGACATGACGAGAGAGAAACTGGGCAGGGAAGCCGCCGAAGCAGCGCTGACGGCGCTTGACGGCTGGGCGCTGGCAAAGGACGGCGCCTCGATCGCCCGCACCTTCACCTTCAACAATTTCTCCGAAGCCTTCGCCTTCATGACCCGCGTCGCGCTGGCCGCCGAGAAGATGGACCATCATCCCGACTGGTCGAATGTCTACAAGACGGTCGACGTGACCTTGAACACGCATGACGCCGGCGGCGTCACGGCGCTCGATATCGAACTGGCCAAGAAGATGAACCGCTATTTCGGCGGCTGAACACTGGCGAGGCCATGCTCGCGGCGGGCGCCGACCCGCCAAATCGGCGCCCGCATCTTGCAGCCGGGTTCGGCTTTCACCACATTTTGATCGGCGGGAATGCGCCAGCATGCGCATGGGACCCGCAAGGAGAGATTGATGGCGCAGGAATCCGGTTTTGACTTCTTTGGCTTTGGCGACAGGCTGGGCGGCGAGGGCGAAGTGCGCGAAAAGTTCTGGCGCACGGCCAAGAAGGCAGCACGGCAGATTCCGTTCATGGAAGACGTCGTCGCCGCCTATTACTGCGCCATGGACAAGAACACGCCGCTGCGCGCCAAGGGCATATTGGTGGCCGCGCTCGGCTATTTCGTCCTGCCGGTCGACCTCATCCCCGACTTCATCTTCGGGTTGGGCTTTACCGATGACATCGCCGTGCTGACCGCCGCGATCACCGCCGTCAGCGCCCATATCACGCCGGCGCACCGGCAGGCCGCCAAGGACGCCATCGCGGACAAGGGCTGAATCCCGCCGCGTCGGCCGGCGCTCAGCGACGGTCAACAGTCAAATTCTTGCCTTTTTCGTGGCCTCCAAGTCCCCAGAGGGACGCCGTGCCAGCCGCTGATAAGGCGGCGGTGCGGAGATGGCGGCGGTTTCCTGGGGTGAAGGTCCCTTTCTCTTGGGAAATTCATCGTTTGGTAACCCAGATTAAATCAAAATGAAGCGACGGCAGGACGCCATGCGGCCCGCCTCCGCACCATTTGGAATACGGGAAAAGCGATGCGCGGATTGATTGCACTAGTTTCGAGCCTGATCCTGGCGGCCTCGGCAGCACCGGCGCTGGCGCAGCAGGCGACCAAGATCGGCCAGCACAATGCCTGGGGCACCTACAGTTACCAGGCGTCGGGCGGCAAGGTCTGCTACGTGCTGACCGTGCCGACCGACAAGCAGCCGCCGACGCTCGACCACGGCGACATGTTCTTCTTCGTCAGCCAGCGGCCCGGCCAGCAGGTATCCTATGAGCCGCAGTTCATCGCCGGCTACAATTTCCAGGAAGGCTCCAAGGCCACCGTCACCATCGACAAGAAGACCTTCTCGATGTTCACGCGTGGAAAATCGGCCTGGGTCGAGAACGCCGCCGAGGAACCGGTGCTGATCGCGGCGATGAAGACCGGCTCCGACATGAAGGTTTCGGCGAAGTCGGGCCGCGGCAATCCCACGAGCTATGTCTTCTCGCTGAAGGGCATTTCGGCGGCGCTGTCCTCGATCGCCAAGTGCAAATAGGCTATCTTCGGTTTTGAACCAAAGGCCGGGCTGCGACGCCCGGCCTTTGCTTTTCAGCCCTGGCCCGAGTCCGGTGCGGCCTCCGCCCGCCGCCGCCGGATCGCCTCGGCGATGAAGATCCGCGACAGGGCATGGTAGAGCGGCTCATGCGAGATCAGGCGCGCCGTTCCGTAGCCCAGCATCGAGGCCAGCATCAGGCCGATGACATTGTCGTGATTGCCGGTCATTTCGAGGATGATGACGAAGGCGGTCATCGGCGCCTGCACCACGCCGGCGAAATAGCCGGCCATGCCGAGCAGCGCCGCGACGCCGGCGCTGCTGCCGAACACCAGGCCGAGCGAACTGCCGATGCCGGCGCCAACCGCCAGCGAGGGCGCGAAGATGCCGCCGGGAATTCCTGAAATCATCGACAGCAGCCCGGCCGCGAATTTCTCGGCAAAGAAGAACCAGGGCAGCGGCGTGCCTTCGACCGCGCTGCGCGCCTGGGCGTAGCCGGTACCGAAGGTCAGCCCGCCCGAGACGATGCCGATCACCGCCACCGCCAGTCCGCAGACCGCCGCCACCAGCAGGGCGCGCCACAGCGGCTGCAGCGCGTGCCAGCGCCGAATCCTGCGTGTCGCCTTGAGCGCCAGCAACGAGAACAAGGCGCCAAAGCCGCCGCCGATGACGCCGCAGGCAATCACCAGCGGCCAGTCGACGGCAAACGAGATCGTGTCCTTGGACACGCCGAAATAGGTGTAGTTGCCGAGCACGCCGAGCGAGGCCAGGCCGGCCAGGATGACCGCCGTCAGCACCAGCCCGTTGGTGCGCGCCTCATAGGTGCGGCCCATCTCCTCGATGGCGAAGACGATGCCGGCGAGCGGCGTGTTGAAGGCGGCGGCGATGCCGGCGGCCGATCCCGCCAGGATCAGGCCGCGCGCCTGCGCCATGCCGCCCCAGCGTGCCGCCTGCAGCATCAGCGACGCGCCAACCTGCACGGTCGGCCCCTCGCGGCCGATGGAAGCGCCGCAGAACAGCCCGACGATGGTGAGCACGATCTTACCCGCCACCAGCTTGAGCGACAGGATATGGCTGCGGTCGTCATCGTCACGCAGGTGCCGGGCGGCGATCGCCTGCGGAATGCCGCTGCCTTGCGACCCCGGAAAGAAGGCGTGCGCCAGCCACGCGCACAAGACGAAGCCGAGCGGCGTGATCGCCAGCGGCAGATAGAACCGCCAGCCGCCATCATCACCGATCAGCACATGGAACAGCGCCTGGGCCTTGTCGGCCAGCACGGCAAACAACACGCTGATCAGGCCGATCGAGATCGCACCGGCCCAGAACACCAGACGCGGCTGCCAGACACGGCGCGTGGCCCACATCGCCTGCGAACGCCGCAGCATGGGATGTCTTCGCGATTGGCCGGCCATGTGTGTCCTCGTGGGAAAACCCAGCCCTAGCACAGGCATGATGCCGATCAAGTGCGAGTCTGCCGATCGGACGGGATCAAAAGGCCGCCGCGTTGCCGCGTCCGCTCGCGAGCATGCTCCAGAAGAAAGGGCATAAGCCGCCTTCAGTCGAATGGAAGCTGCCCGTCCCGCCGGCCTCCGAGCCGGCGGGCAAGTCTTTGCGAGATCGTCACATGGCCATTTTTTCACATTCGGCCTGGGCCTTCTTGGTCGACGTGTCGACCATGTAGGCTTTGCCCTTGGCGTCGGTCATTATCATCATGCAATGCTTGATCGGCTTGGCCATCTTCATCATATCGGCGCCCATCTTCGCGTCCGGCATCATAGTGCCCATGTGCCCGTCCGGCATGATCGCCGTCACTTGTCCACCTTTCATCATGGTCATGGTGCCCATCGTGTCCTCGGCGAACGCCTGCGAGGCGCAAAGAGCGGCGAGGCCGGCGATGACGGCGAGCTTGATCGATTTCATTCCGCATACTCCCATTGTGCAGGGGCACAGTCGCCCCATTCAGGGTTCGCGGACGGCGCGCCAGCCGTTACGCCGACACGAATATGTGATCGATCGCGCGCCGGGGAACGGCACAAGGCAGTCGCAGCTTGTCCCCCGCGGCCCGGCGGCGGGACAAGCTGCCCGATAGCCGCAGCATGACTCCGCCGCCAAGCTGTGCTATGCGCCGCGCTTGACATCGGGCCGATGGATGAAATCGGCCGCAAACCGTTTATATCAGTAGAGCCATGACCCTTTCACTCGACCTTACCGCAGAAGGCGCCCGCGACGCGTTGCGCGGCCGTGCCGTGACGGCCGAAAAACCGTCGCTGATCGGCCTGACGCGGGCCGAACTCGGCGAGGCCCTCGTCGCTTCAGGCATCGTGCCGGAGCGTCAGGCGAAAATGCGCGCCCAGCAGCTCTGGCACTGGATGTATGTGCGCGGCGTTTCCGACTTCGCCGGCATGTTCAACATCTCCAAGGATCTGCGCGCCGAACTCGACAAGCATTTCACCGTCGCCCGGCCCGAGATCGTCGAGGAGCAGATTTCCGCCGACGGCACGCGAAAGTGGCTGTTCCGCTTTCCGCCGCGCGGCGCCGGCCGGCCGGTCGAAATCGAAACCGTCTATATCCCCGAGGAAGGCCGCGGCACGCTCTGCATCTCCTCGCAGGTCGGCTGCACCCTGACCTGCTCGTTCTGCCACACCGGCACGCAGAAGCTGGTGCGCAATTTGACGGCCGAGGAAATCCTCGCCCAGCTGCTCACCGCGCGCGACCGGCTCGGCGACTTCCCCGACCGCGACACGCCCGACGGCGCCATCGTGCCGGCCGAGGGCAGAAAAGTCTCCAACATCGTCATGATGGGCATGGGCGAGCCGCTCTACAATTTCGAGGCGGTCAAGAAGGCGCTGTTGATCGCCTCCGACGGCGACGGCCTTTCCCTGTCGAAGCGCCGCATCACGCTGTCGACCTCCGGCGTCGTGCCCGAGATTTTCCGCACCGGCGAGGAGATCGGCGTCATGCTGGCGATCTCGCTGCATGCCACCAATGACGATCTGCGCGACCTTTTGGTGCCGATCAACAAGAAGTATCCGCTGAAGGAGCTGATCGCCGCCTGCCGGGCCTATCCCGGCCTCTCCAACGCCAGGCGCATCACCTTCGAATATGTGATGCTGAAGGACGTCAACGATTCCATCGATGACGCCAAGGGCCTGATCAAGCTGCTCAAGGGCATTCCGGCCAAGATCAATTTGATCCCGTTCAACCCGTGGCCCGGCACCAACTACCAGTGCTCGGATTGGGAGACGATCGAGAAATTCGCCGACTATATCAACAATGCCGGCTATGCCTCGCCGATCCGCACGCCGCGCGGCCGCGACATCCTGGCCGCCTGCGGGCAGCTGAAGTCGGAATCGGAACGCATGCGCAAGGTCGACCGGCTGGCGCTGGAAGCCATGATGATCGCGGGGCACGGCGAGGTGTGAGCCGCTCGCTTGCCTGGATGAAGCGCCTCGCCATAATAGCAATCGGCTATATCGCCGCCGTGCTGACCTCGATCCTGGTGCCGGTGCTGCTGATCGTTCTTCTGGCGGGGATCGAGGATGGCAACTGGTCGATCATTTTCACATTCGACTGGCTGGCCTCGTTCCCACTCGCCGTGTTGACCGTGGCGATCTGCGCGCTGCTGATCGTCGGCCCGGCGATCGTCCTCGCCGAGCGGCTGGCGCTGCGAGGATGGTTCTACTTCGCCGTCACGGGTGCGATCACGTCGATCGCCTTCGGTGTCTTTGTCCCAGGCTCGGCCGGCGGCTTCGTTTTCAATCCGGGCTTCCTCGGTTTTCTGGCTGCGGCCGGCGTTGCCGCCGGCTGGGTCTACTGGCGTCTGGCCGGACACAAGTCCGGTCATCCCGCGGGCCGTGGTCCCCGATGAACCGTCTCGTCGCCTATATCGTGCGCTTCGCCATCATCCTGTTCGGCTACGCCGTCGCCTCGCTGGCGGCGAGCGCCTTCCTCAACATCCTGTTCCTGGCCTCGCTCGGCTACGCGCCGGCGCAAGCCCATCTGGCGGCGACGGCATCGCTCTATTTTTCAATTCCTTTCGTCGCCCTGTTCGTCGCCTATTTCGGCTTCGCGCCGGCCGCGCTCGTCATCCTGATTGCCGAAATCCTCGGCCGGCGCGACTGGCTGTTCTACGCACTGGCGGGGGCGCTGGTAGCGGGGGTTTTCCTCGGCCTGGTCGACAATATCCGCGATTCCACGTTCGCGGTCACCGAGACCAGCGCCATCATGGCCGTCATTGGCGGCGGCATGGTCGGCGGCATCTTCTACTGGCTCAGCGCCGGGCGCTGGGCCGGAAGCTGGTGGAAGGACGAGAAAGCGCCTACTTCGCCTGGGCCGTCAGGATCTTGAGCGCGAAGGCCGAGAACACGCCGGCAAAGAGATAGTCGACCACCCGCGTCACGCGCGGGCTGGCCTTCATCGCCGCCGAGAATTTTTCCGCCGCCAGCACCATCGGTACCGTTACCGGGATCGACAGCACGATGAACATGGAGCCGAGGAAGAACAGCTTCCCGGGCGCGTTCGGATCGTGCGCGGAGACGAATTGCGGCAGGAAGGTCATGAAGAACAGGATGATCTTCGGATTGAGCAGGTTGACACCGAGCCCCGCCGCCCAGCTGCGCAGCAGCGAAATCTTCGGACCCGTCTTCTTTTCCGGCGAAAAGGCCGAGCCCTTGGCGATCGCCTGCCAGGCCAGGAAGACGAGATAGCCGGCGCCAAAGATCTTCAGCGCGAAGAAAGCCATCGGCGAGGCGACGATCAGCGCCGAGATGCCGACCACCACCAGCGTGGTGTGGATCAGCGTGCCGCACAGCGCGCCGGCCATCGAGGCAAAGCCGGTGGCCCGCCCCTGGCTCAGCGTGCGCGAGACGAACAGCGTCATGTCAGGGCCTGGCGTGATCGCCAGGATCACGGTGGCGATGGCGAACTGGATCAGCGTGGTGATGTCGGGAATGAAGGACATGGCAGGCCCTTTGGCTTGGGGACATCAGGCTATAGAGGATGCCGCCCCTTCTTGCCAGCGGCCGAACGGCAAGAGTGCTGATCCAGCTCTGCTCGATCGTGGTGTCATCCACCTGTCTCGTGTTCATCTCTTGCGCAGCCTGGAAGCGGCGTGATACCTCGCGCGCCGAGAACTCCTGTCGCGGAACTGCCAAATGTCCAAGATCAAAGACGTCAAGAAGGTCGTGCTCGCCTATTCCGGCGGCCTCGACACATCCATCATCCTGAAATGGCTGCAGACCGAACTCGGCGCCGAAGTCGTCACCTTCACCGCCGATCTCGGCCAGGGCGGCGAGCTGGAGCCGGCGCGCCGTAAGGCCGAGATGATGGGCATCAAGGATATCCGCGTCGTCGACGTGCGCGAGGAATTCGTATCCGACTTCGTCTTCCCGATGTTCCGCGCCAACACCGTCTATGAAGGCACCTATCTGCTGGGCACCTCGATCGCGCGGCCGCTGATCTCCAAGCACCTGGTCGAGATCGCCCGCGAAACCGGTGCCGACGCCATCGCGCATGGCTCCACCGGCAAGGGCAACGACCAGGTGCGTTTCGAGCTTTCGGCTTACGCGCTCAACCCCGACATCAAGGTCATCGCGCCGTGGCGCGACTGGTCGTTCAAGTCGCGCACCGACCTGATGAACTTCGCCGAACAGCACCAGATCCCGGTGCCGAAGGACAAGAAGGGCGACGCACCGTTCTCGGTCGACGCCAACCTCCTGCACTCCTCTTCCGAGGGCAAGGTGCTGGAAGACCCGTGGAGCGAGCCGCCGGAATTCGTCCACCAGCGCACCGTGTCGCCGATGGACGCGCCGGATGCCGTCACCGAGATCGAGATCGAGTTCCTGAAGGGCGATCCGGTCGCGCTCAATGGCAAGAAGCTGTCGCCGGCCACCATGCTGGCCGCCCTCAACGATCTCGGCCGCGACAATGGCATCGGCCGGCTCGACCTGGTCGAGAACCGTTTCGTCGGCATGAAATCGCGGGGCGTGTATGAAACGCCCGGCGGCGCCATCCTGATCGTGGCTCATCGCGCCATCGAATCGATCACGCTCGACCGCGGTGCCGCGCACCTCAAGGACGAGTTCATGCCGCGCTACGCCGAGCTCATCTACAACGGCTTCTGGTTCTCGCCCGAGCGCCTGATGCTGCAGGCGATGATCGACAAGAGCCAGGAAGACGTCGAAGGCACGGTGCGGCTGAAGCTCTACAAGGGCAATGTCATGGTCACCGGTCGCAAGTCTGGAAAGACGCTCTATTCCGACGCGCTGGTCACCTTCGAGGACGACCGTGGCGCCTACGACCAGAAGGATGCCGCCGGCTTCATCCGCCTCAATGCGCTGAGGCTGCGCACGCTCGCCGCGCGCAACCGCAAGGGCTGATGTCCAGACAGCGACCTGAACCTTTGTCAGTCAACATTCAAGAAACCCGGCGGAGACGCCGGGTTTCTATTTGCAACCGCTAATATAGACAAAATGAAGCTGCCTGTAGTCGGTTCCTGTTTGACCTTTTGGCGGCTTCATTTAAGTTCATTTGCGGGTTTTGGGGTTTTGACAGTGAAAAATAGCATTTCTCTTCTGCTTGGCGCGGTCGTCGTCTTGTCGGTGTGCCAGGCCTCACACGCAGGCGCCAAGCGTGACCCGAAGGTGGATATGAACGAATGTATTGCCTCAGCCCGCACATCGGACCTTACGTTCAAGCATGACATGGCTTTGTTCATGGGCGTCTCGCAGGAACGCATGCCCGCTTTGTTCTGCCAGCGCATTGCCGATGGGATACGCAGCGGCCGCATCAGCTATTCCGACATAAACAGGCTGCAGCTCGACCAGCCGACCGAGATCTGGATGGTCCTCAAGGGCAAGGCGAAGGCAACTGCGCCCACGCAATCCCAGGCGCCGCGGTCGCCCAACTTCCGTAACTGCAGCGGCATTGACGGCACTTTTCAGGTTCCCGCTTCCCAGAAATGCCCGGCGAGCGGCTACGCGCATTATTGAGAGTGATGTGCCCAGGCGCTCGGCCATTCCTGGAATCGCTTTCCTGCCCGCATTGGCTGTCCTGGCAAGCTTGGCTGTTGCCAAAGCCAACGACCATGACCCCGCCTCGCTCGACCTGGCCGCACTCATCGAGTGCCGGGCCGACGTGCCCAGCTACAACGGCCTTGCCTTCTGGCTAGCCGGCGAACCCGGCGCCGCGAAGGCGCTGAGCTGGAAAGAGGTTCCGTCAGTCAATCCGTTCCTGCGCCAATATGACTTGCCCGCCCCGGTCCATGTCTTCGGGCGCGAGACCGGAACGATCGTCTTTACCGCGACAGGGCCGATGGCGGTGCTTGATGGCATCGCCGCGCCGGACCTCGCCCGCCAGATCGACGTCCCGGCGATGGTCTCGACACCGGATAAATTCCTTGGCGAGAAGGTCGTGACCGAAAGCACCGAGGACGCCGGCGGCGTGAGTCTTGCCACGCGCATCACGCTCAATGTCTCGACGGTCGAGTCCCATCCCGGCAAGACGCTGGCCGGCTGCTCCTATGCGCTCGACGTGAAATGAAAACCCGGCGCGGAGGCCGGGTTCTTCGTTCAATGCCGTACGGTTCGATCAGTCGGCATCGATCGCGGTGGCGATGCGGGCGATGGCCTGCTGATAGACGCTTGCGGAATTCCAGCCGGCGATCGCGCCCATGTTTGACTGCGCGCTGGCGCCGGCCCGCCAGCCGTGACCCTTGAGGAAGTTGGCGGTGGAGGCCAACGCGGTCGCCTTGTCGCGCAGGTTTCCGCTGCCGACCGCATACTTCAAGACATTTCCGGGCAGGAACTGCGTGTGGCCGATCTCGCCATGCATGGCGCCGACCGACGAGGAGGTCAACGCGCCGCGGTCAACCAGCTTCAGGGCCGCGATGGCGTGCGGGTGGAAATAATCGGGGCGGCGGCAATCATAGGCAAGCGTCAAAATGGCGGAGACCGTGTTCTGGTTGCCCATCGAGGCACCGAAGCCGGTTTCCATGCCCCAGATGGCGAGCAGCACGCCCGGCGACACGCCGTAGTTCTGTTCGATCTGGTTGAACAGCGCCGCGTTGGACTTCTTCAGCGAACGGCCCCTGGAAATGATCGCCGACCCGCCACGGCGCTTCATGAAATCATCCACCGAGCCGCTGAAAGCCTTGTGGATGGCGCGGTCGGCGGAGATCGTCCTCGTTGCGTAGGTCGCGCCGGCCAGAGCGGCCAGGCCCCTGGACCCGACACCGTCGGATTTGGCCTCGGCGGCGAAATCCTGCTTCCAGGCGTCGAAGCCGGCGCCGGTCTTGCCGCAACTGGCCGCCGCTTGCGCGCCCGTTGCCAGCCCCAGCACCGCCACCACCGCGGCTGCTAAAATCCTACCCTTGGCAAGAAATGCCATGTTGTTCTCCTGGTTTGCCTGATTCACGTCCCGATTGCGAATTTGCCAGCGAAACGCGCATTTGTCACCGTCTGTGGCGTGATGCTGGCGGATGCCGGGGAATTTGCCTACGATCAAGGGATTATTGTGGCGAGGCCCTGGCATGAAAGAGGTTGATGTCGGCCATGGACCGCATCGGCGCCTGGGCCAGCGAAGCGAAATAGTCTCGACGGACCGCGGAACACCGGGCGGCGGCTCGCGTTTGGCCACGGGCCGCCATGCATCCTGTGCCCCCTGATGAATTGAGACCGAGATGAAACTTTTCGACTGCCCGCATTGCGGCCACCGTCTCTATTTCGAGAACGCCCAGTGCCTGAACTGCAGCAGTCTCGTGCTCTATGATCCCGAGGGCGCGCGCTTTGTCTTGTCCGGCGTCGATGGCGCCATCCAGTGCACCAATGCCGACGAATGCGCCTGCAACTGGATGGCCGAGCCGGGGCAGGTCTTCTGCCGCGCCTGCGTGCTGAACCAGCTGATCCCCGACCTCTCGGTCGACGGCAACCGCCGCCGCTGGATCCGCGTCGAGGCGGCGAAGAAGCGCGCCATCTATTCGCTGCTCGCCTTCGACCTGCCGGTGGCGCCCAAGCAGAGCCCGAGGGACGAGATCGGGCTGGCCTTCGACTTCCTCGCCGATCCGATCGGTGGCGGCCCGGGCGGCGAACGGATTCTCACCGGTCACGACAACGGCCGGATTACGCTGAACGTCGCGGAGGCCGATTCAGCCGAGCGCGAAAAACGTCGCATCGAGATGGGCGAGAATTACCGCACGCTGCTCGGCCATTTCCGCCACGAACTCGGCCATTACTACTGGGACCGCCTGATCCGCGACGATCCGCAAGGGCTGGAAGCGTTCCGCGCTTTGTTCGGCGACGAACGCGCCGATTACGAACAGGCGCTGAAGGCTTACTACGCCAACGGCGCCGCGCCCGACTGGCAGCAGCACCACATCTCGGCCTACGCCACCTCGCACCCATGGGAGGACTGGGCCGAGACCTGGGCCCATCACCTGCACATCACCGACACGCTGGAGATGGTCCATGCCCTGAACTTCCCGCTCGGCCGGCTGGAGACGGTGGAGGCGAACGAACTACCGCGGGGCGATACCGGCGGCGGGTTGCAGGCAGCGCCTTCGGAGCCGGCAAACACGCCCGAGCCCTTCGACAAGATCCTTGCCCGCTGGCTGGTGCTGTCGGAAGCCTCCAATTCGATCAACCGCTGCATGGGCCTGCCCGACCTCTACCCCTTCGTCATTTCGGACGTGACGGCGCAAAAATTGGCCTTTGTTCACGATCTTGTGACCGGCTTGCCGAAAGAAGCGGGAACAAATCGTGAGTTGGCACAAGCGTTTTAGCCGGAACGCATGCGCCGCTACCCCGTTTTCACCGCCGAGGGATCACGAAAAAACGGAGAGAAACCATGAAATCCGTATTGTTTCCCGCAATCGCCGGAGTGTTCACCGTGATGTCGGGTGCCGCGTTGGCCGATACCGCGGTCTCGGCAGTCACCGACCTCAACGTGCGCGCCGGCCCGGGTCCGCAATATCCGGTGATCAGGGTGCTCGCCGCCGGCCAGTCGGCGACGCTCAACGGCTGCATCGAAAACAGCAAATGGTGCACCATCGCCGAAGCCGGCGGCCAGGGCTGGGTCTATTCCGATTACGTCACCGCCGATTTCGGCGGCAGCCGTGTGGTGCTGACGCAGCGCCGCTCCGCCGTCGCCGTCGTCTCGCCGCCCGATGACATCGGCAACTACTCCACCGAGTACACCGGAGCGATCGTCGCCGGCGAGCCGATCGACACTGTCGTCCGGCCTCCGGCCGAGGTCAGGACCTATGTCGACACCCATCGCCTCGACCCCGTCTATCTCGAAGGCGAGGTGGTGACCGGCGCAACCCTGCCCGACACCGTCGAACTGCGTGAAATTCCGGACTACCAATATCGCTATGTCTATGTGAACGGTCAGCCGACGCTGGTCGATCCGCAGACGCGGCGCATCATGTACGTGGTACGTTGACAGAGGCCGGCGGTCGCCGAAGCGGTCGCTTGCGGGACTGGGAAGACCGTGCGGCGCCCGGACGGCGGGTGTGCCGCACGATCCGTTTGCGCGTCCAGATGATATCGATTCCGATTCCCGGGGCTATCGGCTAGATCAAGGACAGCTAGATCAAGCAGCGATGGATTCGGATCGACGTGACAATCGACGACACTGCGTTCGAGCGCTATCGCAACACGCCGAACGCCAGGACGACCTTGCCGCGCCTGTTGCTGGGGACGCTGATCGTCGTCCTGTTCTGGGGCGCCACCACCGCGGCGGTGCTGTTCGGCGGCACCTATGTCTACTTCGCCTGGCAGACGGCGACTTCGCCATACGGCATGGAGGGTTTCCTTGCCTCGCCCATCGGCATCCTCAGCGCTCTCACCTCTTTCGCCGGCACCTGGATCGGCCTGTGGCTCGCCATGCGCTGGGTGCATGGCGAGCCGCTGTCGGCCCTCCTCGGCGCCGGCCGCCGCGTATCGCGACCGGACTTCCTCAAGGGGCTGATCGCGGTGCTGATCACCTCGGCTCTGTCCGAAATCCTGCTCTATTTGCTGGCGCCGGGGATCGCGCGCGGCACGATCAGCCTGTCGTCCTGGCTGCTGTTCGCGATCCCGATCGTCGCGCTCACCTTGCTGCAGACCTCGTCGGAGGAGGTGCTGTTTCGCGGCTACCTGCTGCGCGGCCTCGCCAGCCGGTTCCGCAGCCCTTTCATCTGGGCGTTGCTGCCCGGCCTGCTGTTCACCTCGCTGCACTGGAGCGGCGGTTCCTCGGCCGCCATCAACGCGTGCGTGCTGGTCTCGATCGCCGCTTTCGCGCTGCTTCTGACGCTCGTGGTCTACGCGACCGGCAATCTCGGCGCAGCACTTGGCGCCCATCTCGGCAACAATCTGAGCGGCTTCCTGCTGATCTCGCATCAGGAAAGCTACAATTCCTTCGCCTTGTTCACCGCCAGGCCGCTCGAAGGGCCGGGGTGGACGACGTCGGATGCAGCGCTGATCGCCCTGATTGGCATCGGCTGCAGCCTGCTGACCATAGCGCTGCTTCTGCACCCGCGCTCGCCGCTGAAGGTCACGGCGGATCTTGCGGAGGCTAGCGGCGCGAGTTGAAAGCGCCGCTGAGCCGATGCCGGAAAAATGTGGGTGCACAAAAGGGAGACTACTTGGATTGGTTGATCCTCAACCCGTTACCAACGATACGATCCTGAGGATTCTGCACCTTGTTCTTATCGAAATTCGCGCGACGGATAAGCTGGACAAGGCTCGCAGGCTGGCGGACGCATTTCATAATGCGCCAGGCATGATTGCGTCCGGCTGCGACCCGCAGGATACCTGGGCAAGCGTCTTGTCCGCTGCACGTAGGGTGGAGATAGAGTCATTTATCATCTCATTGTTGCACCACGTTCAATCGCGTCGGATTTCGAACTGAGATGCTACGAACGCGGGCCTTGTCTTGACTCTCGCGCCGATTTCCTGTCTACAGCCCACCAATTCCGCGACGAGTATCCCTCCGAGCAAGCCGACCAGGACGCCGAAGCCTCTTTGAGGCCAAGTGCTGTAAACAGATCCTGGAGGCCAACACCCGGCAGCGCTGTGCGCCCCCGGGTGCTTTTTGGTTTTGGGCTTTTGCTTGGACTGGCTTTTGCTTGGACACTGGGCGCGAACGCATTACCTCTCGGTTCGAATGAATCGGGATCGAAGGAAGCAAGATGTTTGAATCGCTGCAGGAGCGCACAAGAGGCGTGGAGGGCCATCGGCCCGACAGGGATCACTATGAATCCAAGGCGCTCTCGCGCGGTGGGTTGATCAATGTTTGACTCCCTACAAGAGCGCCTTGGCTCCATCCTGAACGGCCTGACCGGCCGCGGCGCGCTGTCGGAGGCGGATGTCTCGGCGGCGTTGCGCGAGGTGCGCCGTGCGCTGCTCGAGGCCGACGTGGCGCTGGAAGTGGTGCGTTCCTTCACCGACAAGGTGCGCGAGAAGGCCGTTGGCGCCGCCGTGCTGAAGTCGATCAAGCCCGGACAGATGGTCGTCAAGATCGTCCATGACGAGCTGGTCGACATGCTTGGCGCCGAGGGCGTGGCAATCGACCTCAACGCGCCTGCCCCGGTCGTCGTCATGATGGTCGGCCTGCAGGGCTCCGGCAAGACCACGACTTCGGCCAAGATCGCCAAGCGCCTGACCGAGCGGCAGAACAAGAAGGTCCTGATGGCCTCGCTCGACACGCGGCGTCCCGCCGCGCAGGAGCAGTTGCGCCAGCTCGGCGAGCAGGTCAAGGTCGCGACGCTGCCTGTGATAGCAGGCCAGAACCCGGTGGATATCGCCAGGCGCGCCGTGCAGGCGGCCAAGCTCGGCGGCCATGACGTCGTCATCCTCGACACCGCCGGCCGCACCCATATCGACGAGCCGCTGATGGTCGAGATGGCCGACATCAAGAAGGTGTCGAGCCCACACGAGATCCTGCTGGTCGCCGACTCCCTGACCGGCCAGGACGCCGTCAACCTGGCGAAAAGCTTCGACGAGCGCGTCGGCATCACCGGCCTTGTGCTGACCCGCATGGACGGCGACGGCCGTGGCGGTGCCGCGCTTTCGATGCGCGCCGTCACCGGCAAGCCGATCAAGCTGATCGGCACCGGCGAAAAGATGGACGGGCTGGAGGAATTCCACCCCAAGCGCATCGCCGACCGCATCCTGGGCATGGGCGACATCGTCTCGCTCGTCGAGAAGGCGGCGGAAAACATCGACGCCGAGCAGGCGGCGGCGATGGCCAAGAAGATGCAGTCGGGCAAGTTCGACCTGAACGACCTTGCCCAGCAGCTTCAGCAGATGTCGAAAATGGGCGGCATGGGCGGCATCATGGGCATGATGCCGGGCATGGGCAAGATGAAGGACCAGATGGCCGCCGCCGGTCTCGACGACAAGATGTTCGGCCGCCAGCTCGCCATCATCTCCTCGATGACCAAGGCCGAGCGCGCCAATCCCGATATGCTGAAACACTCGCGCAAGAAGCGCATCGCCGCCGGCTCCGGCACCGATGCGGCCGAGATCAACAAGCTGCTCAAGATGCATCGCGGCATGGCCGACATGATGAAGGCGATGGGCGGCAAGGGCAAAGGCGGCGGCCTCATGCGCGGCATGATGGGCGGTCTTGCCTCCAAGATGGGTCTCGGCGGCATGATGCCCGGGGGTGGCATGGGCGGCATGATGGGCGGCGGCATGCCCGATCTGTCGAAGATGGATCCCAAGCAGCTCGAAGCCTTGCAGAAGCAGGCGCAGGCCGCCGGCCTCGGTGGCATGAAGGGCATGCCCGCTCCAGGCGGCGGCTTGCCCGGCCTGCCTGGCGGCATGAAGCTTCCCGGCCTTGGCGGTGGTGGCGGCCTGCCCGGTCTCGGCAAGAAAAAGTGAGGACGCTATGAACGAAGAAAAGGACATGGCCGACGCCCGCACCATCCTGGCCGGCTACCGCGCCTCGATCGACAACATCGACGCCGCCCTCATCCATATGCTGGCCGAGCGCTTCCGCTGCACCAAGGCGGTTGGCGTGCTCAAGGCCGAGCATGGCCTGCCGCCGGCCGACCCGGCGCGCGAGCAGCAGCAGATCGCCCGTCTTCGCCAGCTGGCCAAGGATGCGCATCTCGATCCGGATTTCGCGGAAAAATTCCTCAACTTCGTCGTCCGCGAAGTGATCCGGCACCACGAACAGATCGCCGCTGCCAACGGCGTGACGAAAACCGGCTGATAACCAGCCTGAACAGATCAACGAAATCAGAGCTTTTAGGAGAAAAGAAATGGCACTGAAGATCAGACTGGCCCGTGCGGGCTCGAAGAAGCGTCCTTACTACCACGTCGTCGTCGCCGACGCCCGTTCGCCTCGCGACGGCCGGTTCATCGAGTCGCTCGGCTCGTGGAACCCGCTGCTGCCGAAGGACGGCGAGCGCATCAAGGTCGATGCCGACCGCGTCAAGCATTGGCTGTCGCACGGCGCCCAGCCGACCGACCGCGTGCTGCGCTTCCTCGACGAGGCCGGCCTTGCCAAGCGCGAAGCCCGCTCCAACCCGAAGAAGGCCGAGCCCGGCAAGAAGGCGCAGGAACGCGCCGCCCTGCTGAAGAAGGCCCAGGAAGACGCCGCTGCCGCCGTCGCTGCGGCCGCTGCCGCACCGGCCGAGTCGGAAGCCGCCACGGCGGAGTAATCGCTTCCCATTCCTTGCGGAAACAGAACGGCGGGCCCGTGCCCGCCGTTTTGCTGTTTGCAATTGTCGTTCACCTGCCCTTTGCTGCTTCCCTGGAGCAATTCCAGGAAAAGTAGCTCCGGAAAAGCTTCTGATTTCCGGCCGAGGATCGGATGGACGAACGGGCAGTCGCGGAGGAGATCCTGTCCGGCCTCGTCGCCGGAACCCTGTTGCGATGCGCCGATGCCACGACAGGCGTCGTGGTGTTGGGCGGATCGAGCGGCCGTGTCGATGTTTCCCGCGCACGACTATTTGCCAGCGAGGGCGTCTCTGCCCTTGCCCTCCGGTGGTTCGGCGGCGAAGGCCAGGGTCCCGGCATATGCGAAATCCCCCTGGAGACGTTTTTCGTTGCGACCGACCGCCTTGTCGGATTGGGATGCCGGCGCATCGTCTATATCGGCACGTCCAAGGGCGCCGAGGCATCCTTGCTCGCGGCGGCGCATGACCCGCGCATCGACGCCGTGGTTGCGATCAGCCCGACATCGGTGGTCTGGGGAAACATCGGGCCGGGCCGCGACGGCATAAGTTGGCCCGAGCGATCGTCATGGACGCTCGAGGGGCGCCCTCTCCCCTTTGTTCCGGCCGACCCCAACTGGAAGGCGAGCTATGTCGATGGCCTTGTGTCCTACCGAGGACTTTTCCAACACTGCCTGACAAGGTTCGAGCAGGAAGCGGACAGGGCCGCCATTCCCGTCGAATCTATTTCGGCGGAGATCGTGCTGGTCGCCGACGGCGACGACGCGCTGTGGCCATCCCTGGATTTTGCTCGATCGATGGTCCAGCGTCGAAAAGACGCCGGAAAGGCCACGCGCCTCGTTTCCGCTCCCGACGCGGGCCACCGCATTCTCCTGCCCGGTGAAACTACCCCGCGCTCGAGTTCGCATGCCCATGGCGGCAACGACCGCGCCGATGCGAAGCTGGGGCGGGATGCCTGGCGATACATTCGGGAGCTGCTGTAGCGCAGCCTGCGGTGGCGGATGTCTCACGAGTGCCCGCAATGCGTAGACAGTTTATCGCCTGAAAACGGCGGGCCAAAAAAGCCCGCCGCCTTGCTCTTCATGTGTGGTGTTCGATCAATAACCGCTTGGGCAGCGATCGACATAGGTATGGCCATAGCGGTCGCGATAGCGGCAACGGCCCGGTTCGCTGGCCCGGCCGATGAGCGCGCCGGCCACGGCGCCGACCGCACCGCCGACAACCGCGCCTTGCACCGGATTGTTGGCGACCGCCGCGCCAACCGCAGCACCGCCGAGGCCACCGACGGCAGCACCCTTTTCCGTTTGCGAACAGGCGCCGAGCGCCGTTGTCAGCACCAGAATGGTCAGGATTCTCTTCATTTGTCGTTCCTCTCACATGCGGATCGCCGTCTCGCCGCCAAGTCCTAAACTCTCGGACGGCTAATTTGATCCCGAGGAGAATGAAGATCGCGACGACATCCGGCAGCGGTTGGCGCGGAACGGCTATCGGGTGAACGGGATCAGTGCACGCACTTTGAGGTCGCGCAGATAGAGGCCGCCCCACAGGATGATGCCGAGATAGACGCCGAACAGCGTGTGCGAAAACAGCGGATTGCCGATACGCGCATTGGTGGCGATGGCGCCGCCCATATAGGCGGTGAGCAGGATGGCGCCGAGCACGGAAGTGCGCGGCAATGCGTAGAGCGCGGTCGAGATCAGGCCGATGACGCCGAGCAAGCGCGCGACATTGGGGTCGGCCGGCCAGCCGAGCGGCACCATCGTCTGGGTTACGACGTCGAGTGGCGGCAGCTTGATGGCGCCGTCGAAGATCATGAACAGGACGATGAGGCCGCTGAGCACACGGCCGGTCCACAAGGCGCCGGACGAGACGGGCGCGGTTTGAGAAATGCTCATGGTGTTCCCTCCTGATGGTTCGAGCCGTGTGATTGGCTTCGTACCAAGGACGGGCCATGCAGCGGCAATCCTACACCGGAGGAATTGTTTTGATGCCGATTGCCTCGATGGCGCGCTGGCCCTGTTGCCACCTATCGGCATCCGCCCAGGGCGGCTATTGAGGAGCGGATGGCCCATTGCATCAGGCGAGACGAAAAATGTCCGGCGAGACCGATCTGAGGACCCTGTTGGCGTCGATGACGCCGGAATTGCTTGATGGCACCTACGTCTTCGCCACGATGGCGCCAGGGGTTTCCCAGCCGGAAGGCCTCGACCCGGTGATGGTGTTCCATGAGCGCGAAGGCACGACGCTGATCGTGACCGAGGAAGCGGCAAGAGAAGCAGGGCTGACCGCTTCGTTCCGCTGCCGGATGATCACGCTGAACGTCCACTCGTCGCTCGAAGCCGTCGGCTTCCTCGCCGCCATCACCGCGCGCCTCGCCGCCGCCGGCATGGGCGTCAATCCGGTCTCGGGTTTTTATCACGACCATCTGTTTGTGCCGGCCGAGAGGGCCAAGGAGGCGATGGAGGTGTTGCGCGAATTGAGTATGGATAGCGCGGTTTGAAATCGGCGCAGAGCGACTTTGACGGCTAATCTCATGACTCGGCAGCGCCAAATTGGCATGCCGGCGCCGCCCCTCATCCGCCTGCCGGCACCTTCTCCCCGTATAGTGACGGGGAGAAGGGAGCTGATAGCCGAAGGCCGAGCCCGCGACTGCGGGCCGCCGGTCGTCCGGCGCCCTCGCGGAGGGCCCGCCGCGAGGGCGGCGATACGGCCCGTGAGCGAAAAGTTATGCCGCCTTCTTCTTGGGCTGGATGAGCCCACGCTCGACCAGCAACTCGGCGATCTGCACCGCGTTCAACGCCGCGCCCTTGCGCAGATTGTCGGAGACGATCCACATCGACAGGCCGTTGTCGACGGTCGAATCCTCGCGGATGCGCGAGATGAAGGTGGCGTCCTCGCCGGCCGATTCGAGCGGCGTGATGTAGCCGCCATCCTCGCGCTTGTCCAAGACCTGGCATCCCGGCGCCTCGCGCAGGATGTCGCGCGCCTCGTCGGCGGTGATCGGCTTCTCGAACTCGATGTTGACCGCTTCCGAATGGCCGATGAACACCGGCACGCGCACGCAGGTCGCCGTCAGCTTGATCTTGGGGTCGAGCATCTTCTTGGTCTCGGCGACCATCTTCCACTCTTCCTTGGTGAAGCCGTCGTCGAGGAAGACGTCGATATGCGGGATGACGTTGAAGGCGATGCGCTTGGTGAACTTCTTGACGTCGACCTGATCGGCGACGAAGACCGCGCGGGTCTGAGTAAAGAGCTCGTCCATGCCTTCCTTGCCGGCGCCCGACACGGACTGGTAGGTGGCGACGACGACGCGCTTGATGGTGGCGGCGTCATGCAGCGGCTTCAGCGCCACGACGAGCTGCGCCGTCGAGCAATTCGGGTTGGCGATGATGTTCTTGCGCGTGAACAGCGAGATCGCGTCGGGGTTCACCTCGGGCACGATCAGCGGCACGTCCTGGTCGTAGCGGAAGGCCGACGAATTATCGATGACGACGCAGCCCTGCTTGCCGATCTTCGGCGACCATTCCTTGGAGACGTTGCCGCCGGCCGACATGATGCAAATGTCGGTGTCGGAAAAATCATACTGGTCGAGCGGCCTGACCTTCAGCGTGCGGTCGCCGAACGACACTTCCGTGCCCATGCTGCGCCGCGAGGCGAGCGCCACGACTTCGCTGACCGGAAAGCCGCGTTCTTCCAGAATGTTGAGCATTTCCCGGCCCACATTGCCCGTGGCGCCGACGACTGCAACCTTGAAACTCATAGAAATCTCCTGTCCCTCTCCGCTTGGTTTTTGGAGAAAACCCGCCGGCCAAGTGCGGGTTCCGTCCCCCGGGCCGGACCCGGGAGAGGGTGGTTAGGCCAAGGGAATCACACCGCTTTGGTGGTGGTTTTGGCCATGGTTTTGGTCGAACTATAGGATGCGCCAACGCGCCCGGCCTCACTGATGTGGCCGGGGAAGTCGAAGGCAGGAAGAGCCATTGAAAGGCCGCGCATCGAAAAACGATCCCGTTCAAAGCGGGCTTTTACGCGGTTTGCCGCAGGAGTCAATTGGCGACGCACAACGCGGTTTTCCCTTCTCCCCTTGTGGGAGAAGGTGGGCTCGCGAAGCGAGGTCGGATGAGGGTGCTCCAGCTTGGCAATGACGGCGCACCGTCCAGCACCCTCAACCGTCTTGGCGCAACGCGCCAATCCACCTTCTCCCGCAAGGGGAGAAGGGAAACCGGCGCCTCCTGCCCTGTACAAGAAGGGCGGCAGGAAGTACGAACGGCCAAGATTGTTTGGCTGGCGCGGCGCCAGCCCCGGCATGTGCTCCATGATGAGCGCGGAACCCTGAATTCCGAAAGAACGAGATGTCCAACTTCGATGGTATTGTTCCCGCGCTGGCACAAGCGCTGGAAAAACGCGGTTATTCCGACCTGACACCGGTGCAGAAGGCGGTGCTGGAGCTCGGCCAGGCCGACGCTCTGGTGTCGGCGCAGACCGGCTCGGGCAAGACCGTTGCCTTCGGCCTTGCCATGGCGCCGACGCTGCTCGACGGCGCGGAACGTTTCGGCCAGGCGGCGGCGCCGCTGGCGTTGGCGGTGGCGCCGACGCGCGAGCTGGCGCTGCAGGTGACGCGCGAGCTCGAATGGCTCTACGAGCCGACCGGCGCCACGGTTGCCTCCTGCGTCGGCGGCATGGACATGCGCACCGAACGGCGCGCGCTGGAGCGCGGCGCCCACATCGTCGTCGGCACGCCGGGCCGGCTGCGCGACCACATCACCCGTAATTCGCTCGACATGTCGACGCTGAAGGCCGTGGTGCTGGACGAGGCCGACGAGATGCTCGATCTCGGCTTTCGCGAAGACCTCGAATTCATCCTCGATGCCGCACCGGCCGACCGCCGCACGCTGATGTTCTCGGCCACCGTGCCGCGCTCCATCGCCACGCTCGCCCAGGGCTATCAGCGCGATGCCGTGCGCATCTCGGCCGCCGGCGAGGAAAAGCAGCATCTCGACATCGAATACCGGGCGCTGAATGTCGCCCAGGCCGACCGCGAGAACGCCATCATCAACGTGCTGCGCTTCTATGAAGCCAAGAATGCGCTGGTATTCTGCAACACGCGTGCCGCCGTCAACCATCTCACCGCGCGCTTCAACAATCGCAATTTTTCGGTCGTGGCGCTGTCGGGCGAGCTCAGCCAGAACGAGCGCAGCCATGCGCTGCAGGCGATGCGCGACGGCCGCGCCAAGGTGTGCATCGCCACCGATGTCGCGGCGCGCGGCATCGACCTGCCCAACCTCGAGCTGGTGATCCACGCCGACCTGCCGACCAACCCGGAAACGCTGCTGCACCGCAGCGGCCGCACCGGGCGTGCCGGACGCAAGGGCGTCAGCGCGCTGATCGTGCCCAACAGCGCCCGCAGGCGCACCGAGCGGCTGCTGCAAAGCGCCAAGCTGACGGCGACATGGGCGAGCCCGCCCTCGGCCGACGACGTAATGCGGCGCGACGACGAGCGCATCCTTGCCGACCCGGCCTTCGACGAACCGGTGAAGGACGACGAGCGCGCTTTCATCGACGCGCTTCTCGCCAGGCACGGCGCCGAACAGGTGGCGGCCGCTTTCGTGCGCCAATGCCGGTCCAGCCGCTCGGCGCCCGAGGACCTGATGGATGTCGCACCTTTCACACCTTCGCGCGAAAGACCGGCGGGCGAGAAGTTCGCGCACCGCGACGAGGCGCCCAGCCGCCGCGACGATTTCGGCGCCAGTGTCTGGTTCTCGCTGTCGGTCGGGCGCCGGCAGAATGCCGAGCCGCGCTGGCTGATCCCGATGCTGTGTCGTGCCGGCAGCATCAGCAAGCGTGAGATCGGCGCCATCAAGATGCAGCCGGAAGAGACGTTCGTGCAGATCGCCGCCGACTGGGCGGAGCGTTTTCTCGCCGCGATCGGTCCCGACCGCAAATTGCAGGGCAGCATCGTGGTCAAGCGACTGGAGGGCACGCCTGACTTGTCGCGGGCGGGCTATCAGCCGCCGAGCCCGGACAAGAAACCGCATCGCGGCAAGGCGTCGTCCGACCCGAACGCACCGAAGCGCAAATTCGAGAAGCGTGCGCCGGCTTCGACCGACCAGCGCCCGGCAGCCGCGCATGAGGCAAAACCGTGGGCGAAGAAGCCGGGCAAGCCGAAATTCGAAAATGCCGGCGCGCCGAAGCACAAGAAGGCCAAGAAGCGTCCGTCGTAAGACCGGCGCGAATGCGGGACCGCTGATTTTGCGCGTCAGGGTGCGCTCGTCTCGGAATGCTGGCGGGATGCGCTTTCGCCGAGGCCGGCCTTGATGGCGGCCCAGCTTGCCGAGGCCGGCGTCGGCCGGTGGTTTTGGGCGATGCGCTCCGCCAGCGAGGAGCGCCAGGCGTGGTCTTCCGCCATCCTGCGGATCGCGGCGTACCAGCCGGCCTGGTCGTTGGGGTCGATCGCCGGCATCAAGCCGCCGCTTGCCTCGATCAGCGACGGCGCGGTCGAGACGATGACCGGAACGCCGAAGTCGAGACACTCCGAGGCGCCGTAGCCCCAGCCCTCTATATGCGAGGGAAAGACGCCGAAGGAGGCGCTGCGATAATATTGGATGAGTTCCTCGTCGCTGACCAGCCCGGTGAACGTGACCGACTGGAGTAGCTCCGGATGCGCCGCGAGGTAGGCGCGCAGCGGCTCGATCATCCAGCCCCAGCGCCCGGCGCAGACAAGCCTCGGCAGCTTGACGCCTTCTTCCAGTGCCTGCTGCCAGACGCGCGCCAGGAGGATGTGGTTCTTGCGCACTTCGATGGTCGAGCAATAGATCACGAACGGTTCGCCCGTCTCGATGCGCGAGGTCGCGCCCATGCGCGAAGCGGTTTCATGCAGGATGGAAGGCATCGGAAACCGGTACACCACAGGCGCGGCGATGCCGGCCTTGCGCATGTGATCGGTCAGCGTCGCGCCGACCTCGTCGGAGGCGCAGAACGCCGGCGCGCCGGCGCGCACCAGCTGTTCGAGACAAGAGCCGAACCGGGCCTCGGCGATGCTCGAACCGATCAGGTCCGGGCGCAGTGTCGGGATGAGATCATGGCAAAGGAAGGCAAGTTTGCCGACGGCGCTCGAGACCGCGGATCGGTGCTGCTGGATCAGGAAGTGATGGCTGATCAGCACGAGGCCCGGCTCCACCTCGATGCTCTGGCCCGGCGCATCGGGCTCCGCGCCCAATCGGATCCATGCCCGCTGGTACAGGCGATAGGCGCGGATCAGCAGCCGCGTCGCCTGGTAGGCGACCCCTTTGCGGCCGTTGGTCACCGTCTTGGCAAGATGACGGTCCGTCTCGCGCTTGTCCCATGGCTGTTGCCTCACCGCCGCGAAAGCCTGCGACAGGGCCGTGCGTCTTCCCGGCCACCGTTTGACGCGGTGCGGTGAAATCCGGTCCGCCGCGACATGATCCAGTTCATAAGGGGTAAGCGGCCGAAACTTGGCCTCGTTCGGCCTGTATGCCACCACCTCCACGCAAGGATCCGGATCCGCCAGCGCGGCGTTGACGAGAAAGCTCTCCACGCGCGGAATGCCCGCCAGGCTCTTGCCGGGCGGCCAGAACATCAGCCCGGTGGCGTCGATGGCCAGAGAGGCCCGTCCCGATGTCATCGTCGCCTCGCCATCCGTGGTCACCGCGCCGGCATCGGAACCTTCGACTGTCATTGTCTGCCTTGGCCAAAACGGTTGCACTCGATGTCTTATGCTTCATTTGCCGCGAAGGCGGTAGCCATGGGCGGCTTGCCCATCGGCTCGGCCGTGTGCCACATCTTGGCAGGGACGTGGCGACAAGGGGGTGGGCGATGCGCGGCGAAGTGCTCCACTATGACGAAGACCAGGGCTTCGGCTTCATCACCGGAGCCGACGGCAACCGCTACACCTTCACCCGCGAGAGCCTGCGCCGGCAAACCGCCATGCCCAGCGGGACGGTGGTCGAGTTCCAGGCGGGCGGCGGCCAGGCGCGCGACGTCTTTTCGATCGCCCAGACCACAGGCCCGGTCGCCAACGCCGGGATCAGCGCCGCGCCGGCTCAGTCCGGTCCCGCGCCCATGGCCGGCGCGTCGCAGCCGCAGTATTTCGGCCGATCGTCCGAGCCGGCCGAGCCCACCGATCTCTGGGGCTATTTCTGGCGTGGCTTGACCCGGAACTATTTCAATTTTCGCGACCGCGCCCGCCGCAAGGAATATTGGGGCTATTGCCTGTTCTGGACGATTGCGCTGTTGGTGGTCATCGGCACCGGCGTTTTCGCCGATTTCGAGATCGGCAATTTCGACAACGCCGAGGTGCCGGCGATGACAGTCGGGCTTTTCGGTCTTTTCCTGCTGGCCACCTTCCTGCCCGGTCTCGGCATGATCGTGCGTCGCCTGCACGACCTTGGCCTGACCGGTTGGCTCTGCCTGCTGATCCTCATCCCGACTTTCGGCAGCCTGATCATCCTGGTCGTCGCGCTGATCCCGACACAGGCGCGGGAAAACCAGTGGGGACCGGTCCCGGCTGGAGTCAGGACATAATCTAGCGTGCATATTGCAATTGTTAACAACCCTGGATAGCATTTGTTCATCGCATCGCAAGGGGGGAAGGCTATGCGCGGCACAGTTTATCACTACGACCAGGATCAGGATTTCGGTTATATCAACGGGGTCGACGGCACCCGCTATTTATTTGCGCGCAAGGATCTGGACCGGGGGGTGGCCCTCGTCAGAGGCGCTGTCGTCGAGTTCCAGCCAGACGACGGCGCGGCGCATGATATAGTCGCCGTGCCCTCGCCGTCTTCAGGCGCGGGTCAGCCACCGCGGCGAGGCCAGCCTGCCGAAAAGCGGTCTGCCGGTTCCACGGGACTCTGGGCCTATTTCGGGCGCACGGTGAGCGTGAATTATTTCAATTTCAACGGACGCGCCGGCCGCAAGGAATTCTGGGCCTTTTGGCTATGTTTTCTTCTTGTGCAGGTAGCGCTTGTTGGCTTTGGGATCCTTGTCAATCTCGCCGTCAACGGCTTCGGCGCCAATGCGGGCAGGAGTTCGATAGGCTTCTTACCCGCCATTATCTACACGCTGGCGTTCGGCTTCTCATGGATTGCGTTAGTCGTACGACGCCTGCACGACGTCGGCCTGAGCGGCTGGCTTGTCTTGGTCTGCTTCATCCCGGTCATCGGCGAAGCTGCCTTGCTGGTCCTCGGACTTATGCCGTCCCAGGGAGGCAAAAACCCCTGGGGATCGGTACCGGCAGGGGTCAGGGTTTAGCGACCAGTTCCCGAGAGAAAGTCACTCCCAAAGAACGACCGTTCCGACCTTCGTCATGGATGAAGATTCCGCTTGCAATTTAATCCGTGCACAGATAGTCTCCGCACGGATCGAATATCGATCGGGCAAGATGGATGGAGCAGACAATGTGGACCAATGAATACACCGCGACTTCTCCGCTTCCGGCGCAAGCCATCTGGAACGCGCTCAAGGCCTTGCATGAAGGCCGCCTGACCTATGAAGGCTCCGACACCTTCGTGCTGCACGGGCCGTTCGCCAAGGGCAGCCGCGTGTCGGTGACACCGGTCGGACAGGACACGTTCGAATCGACCATCGTCGATCTCGTCGACAATGTGACCTATGCCGACGAAACCTCGTTCGGCGACACGACGCTGCTGTTCCGCCATACGCTGGTGCCCGTCGAAGGCGGCACGCAGGTGACGCACCGGCTCGATATCTCCGGCCCTTCGGCCGCCGAGGTCGGTCCGGAACTCGGGCCGCAGATCAGCGGGGATTTCGACGTCTCGATGACCAGACTGTTCGAACAGGCGGAGGCGTTGGCGAACCGTGGCTGAACTCGACACGCGCTTCAAGGGCGGACCATCGGAGAGCCCCGGATTGCTGCTCTGGCGAACCACCATGCGCTGGCAGCGCGTCATGACGGCGGCGCTTGCGCCGCTCGACCTGACACATGTCCAGTTCGTGCTGCTCGCCTCGGCGATGTGGCTCGGCCGCAATGGCGAGCCGCCCAACCAGGTGCAGCTCGCCGCCCAGGCCGGCACGGAGGTGAAGATGACATCGGATGTCGTCGCCCGGCTGGAGGCGAAAGGATTGATCGCACGCGAGCCTGATCCCCGGGATTCCCGAGCCAAGGTGATCCGCGTCACATCAGCCGGGACGGCGGCCGCACAGCAAGCGATCGTCGCCGTCGAGACCGCCGACGCGGCCTTCTTCGAGCCTGTGGACGAGGCGCGGCTCGTCGGCCTGCTGCAGCAGCTTGCCGGCGAGATCCGCTGAGGCCGAGTTGCCCTGCGGCTTAGGCCAGGAACCTGCCGATGATCGCGTCGCCCATCTCGACGGTACCAACCTCGGTCATGCCGGGGGAGAAAATGTCCTTGGTGCGCAGGCCCTGGTCGAGCACAGCGGCGATTGAAGCTTCGAGCTTGTCGGCCTCATCGACCATGCCGAAGGAATAGCGCAGGCACATGGCGAAGGAGGCGATCATGGCGATCGGGTTGGCGATGCCCTTGCCGGCAATGTCGGGGGCAGAGCCGTGTACCGGCTCGTAGAGCGCCTTGCGCTTCTTGGTCTTCACGTCGGGCGCGCCGAGCGAGGCCGACGGCAGCATGCCGATCGAGCCGGTCAGCATGGCGGCGATGTCGGACAGCATGTCGCCGAACAGATTGTCGGTGACGATGACGTCGAACTGCTTTGGCCAGCGCACCAGCTGCATGCCGCCGGCGTCGGCCAGCATGTGGTCGAGCTTGACGTCGGAATAGCGCGCCTTGTGGGTCTGGGTGACGACCTCGTTCCACAACACGCCCGACTTCATGACGTTGCGCTTTTCCATCGAGGTGACGTGGTTCTTGCGGGTCCGCGCCAATTCGAAGGCGACGCCCGAAATGCGCTCGATCTCGAACGTGTCGTAGACCTGCGTGTCGATGCCGCGCTTCTGGCCGTTGCCGAGGTCGATGATCTGCTTGGGTTCGCCGAAATAGACGCCACCCGTCAGCTCGCGCACGATGAGGATGTCGAGGCCTTCGACAACGTCCTGCTTGAGCGAAGACGATGCGGCCAGCGCCGGATAGCAGATGGCCGGGCGCAGGTTGGCGAACAGCTCCATGTCCTTGCGCAGGCGCAGCAGGCCGGCCTCGGGGCGCACCTCGTAAGGCACGGCATCCCATTTCGGCCCGCCGACGGCGCCGAACAGCACCGCATCCGCGGCCATCGCTTTTTCCATGTCGGCATCGGAAATCGCCGCGCCATGCGCATCGTAGGCGCAGCCGCCGACCAGGCCCTCGTCGGTGACGAAGCCGCTGCCGAACTTCTCGTTCATGGCCGCGATCAACTTCTTGACCTCGGCCATGGCCTCGGGGCCGATGCCGTCGCCGGGGAGCAGGAAAAGATGCTTCGTTGCCATGGAGAAAACCGTCCCAGAAAGATTTGAACCGCGGCCTTGCTAAACGCCAAGCGGTTGCAGCGCAAGCCGTAAGGACACAGGGCGGCTGAACAGCGCGCCACGCAGCGATCCTTCGCGCGCGCCTCTGCCCCGCCGGCATATCCAAGTTACTGCCCCACGGAACATGCCATCACCGATGCGAGAGAATATTGACCAGCCTGCCGCAGGGATCGCGCACATAGAAGCGCCGCACGCCCCAGGGTTCATCGGCCGGCCCGTATTCGACGGCGAAACCGGCCGCCTTCATGGCCTCGAGTGCCGCATCGACATCGTCGACCTCGATCGACAGGTCCGGTACCGGCGTGCCCGAGCCGCCTTGCGCCATGAAGCTGACCTGCACCTGCATCATCTCCCCGGAGCCGTAGGTCACGATCCAACCCTGGTCCATCAGGATGTCGAGGCCGAGCACGTCATGGTAGAAACGTCTCGCTGCCGCCGCATCCTGTGTCTCGACATTGGCCACGATGCGCCGGACCTTCATCGTCTTGGTCCTCTCAGGCTGTCCGCCGCAGCGCCGTCACCTCGATCTCGATCTTCATTTCCGGCTTGTTGAGCCGGCACACGATCATCGTCGCCGCCGGCCTGATGTCGCCGAATGTCTCGCCGAGGATCGGGAAGACCACGTCCACGAAGGCCTGGTCGGTGATGTAGTAGTGCGCGCGCACCACATCTGACATCTCGAAGCCGCCGTCCTGCAACGCCTTGCCGATCGTCGCCAGGCAATTGCGCGTCTGCGCCTCGACCGTCTCCGGCATCGTCATGGTGGCATAGTCGTAGCCGGTCGTCCCGGACACGAAACACCAGTCGCCCTGCACCACGGCGCGCGAATAGCCGGCGGTTTTCTCGAAAGGCGAACCGGTCGAGATGAGCTTGCGCATGAGGGACCTCGCATTGTTGCAGCCACTCTGTGGCGAAAACGCCGATCCTGCCATGGGCCAATGCGAATGGATCGGCGGTGCAGGACCTGTGACGTCGACGGGCCAGCCCCTTTCCCGCCATGCTCTTCCAGGACTCCATAGCAAGGATATCGGCGGTGGCGGCATTGCAATTTCTGCTTGCATTTTGGAACAAAAACAGAACTATATAGTAACCGCAAGGGCCGTCGCAGCAACTCCGGGGGGAGCACTAGACCATGTCACGCCGAACGAGCGCGCTGGCGCGCGCTGCTATTTCAATTCTTTTGCTCTGGACGTCCTCTGCGCTGACCGCGATTGCAGTGCTCGGCGTCGCGACCACGACGGCGCTCGCCGACAACGCGGTGAACGGACAGAGCGCCACCGCAACCGCCCCGGCCGCGACCCCGCCCGCGGCCAAGCTGAGCGCGAGCGAACATATTCCGCCTGTCGATTCGAAGCTGGCGAAGCTGATCGACGACGCGGACCCCCGCGTCCTGGTCGCGGTATCCAAAGGCGATAGCCTCGCGCACGAGGGTAAGTACGACGAAGCGATCAAGGCCTACGAAGAGGCCATCGCGATCGCTCCTGAGAGCCCGCTTCCCTATCTCGGTCGCGGCAAGGCCTTTGACGGCAAGAACGACTATACCCGCGCCATCGCCGACTACGACAAGGCCATCGCTATGATTCCGGATATGGCCGCGCCGCTCATGCGCCGTGGCATGGCCAAGGCCGCCGCGGGCGACGCGGTCGGCGCGCTTGCCGATTGCATCGGGGCCGCCAGGCTCGATCCAAAAGCGAGCGGCGCCTACTTCTGTTCCGGAGCGGCCTGGTACGCCACGGGCGACCTCAAGCGAGCGATCGAGGCTTTTTCAGTGGCGATCGAGATCGATCCGAAAGACGCCGCCAGCCATTACGGACGCGGCATGGTGCAAGCCGACGGCCAGAACTATGCCGAGGCCGTTGCTGACTTCGACCAGGCGGCAAAACTCGACTCGCACAATCCAAACTACGCGGCCGCCCGCAACGCGGCGCTGGCGGTCCAGGCCAAAGGCGGCGCCGGCGCGAATGCGATTTTACCACCCTCGAAGGAGCTCAGAGCTTTCGTCGATCGCGGCTATGCCTTCTACCACAAGGGCAAATATGATCATGCGATCGCCGAATACAACAAGGCGATCGCGCTCGATCCGAAAGATGTCTCGGCCTATGTCGGGCGGGGCATCGCGCTGGTCGACAAGGGAAAGTATGACGCGGCTATCGAGGATTATAACAAGGTAGTCGAACTTAATCCCGACTATTCAGACGTTTACATCGGCCGTGCCGTCGCGTGGACCAAAAAGAATGAGCCGGATCGCGCCATAGCCGACTTGAGCCGCGCCATCGAGCTCGATGCCGATTACGCGCCGGCCTATTTCGGACGTGGCAGCGCCTTCATCGACAAAGGCGACTACGACCGGGCAATTGCCGATTTCGACCAAGCGCTGAAACTCGATCCTGGGATGGCGCTTGCCACCAAGGGCCGAATGATGGCCGTGGCGGCGAAAGACAAAGCCGCGGCAACCAAGCCTTCCGGCCAGGCTCGAAACAAAATCGTCGAGGACGCTATCGAGCAGGGCACGATCTGGCGCTCCCAAAATCAATTCGACCGCGCGATCGAGCAGTACGACATGGCGGTCGCCGCCGACCCATCCAATGCCGGCGCCCATACCTTGCGCGGCTTCACCTTTGCGTTGAAGGGCGACCTCGACCGGGCGCTGTCCGACTACAACAACGCGATTAAGCTCGATCCAAAGTCGACCGACGCCTATTTCTACCGTTCCGCCATCTGGCGGCAGAAGGGCAAGATCGACCGCGCCATTGCGGATCTGAGCACCATCATTGCGTTGCAACCGGCCAATGCCGACGCTTATGTGCTGCGCAGCCGGGCTCGCGCTGTAAAACACGATTGCGATGGCATCATCGCCGATTCGACAAAGGTGATCGGGCTGCGGCCAATGGATGCGGAAGCATGGTTCAATCGCGGATTCTGCTGGAACAGGAAGAAACAATACGACCGCGCCATCGCCGATCTCGACGAGACTCTACGCCTCGATCCAAACTACACCAATGGCCGCAAGGAGCGCGATGATGCGACTGCTGCGAGAGCGGCAGACAAGCAGACGCCAACGACCGGGGCCGCAGCAACGGCGCACAACGCCAAAAAGCGTGGCATAGCCCTGTACAACAAGGGTCAATACGACCTTGCGATCGCCAAATTCGATCAGACGTTGGCGCTCGAACCCGACGATGCGGAGGCTTTCGGATATCGCGGTCTCGCGTGGGGGCAGAAGGGCAATTACGATCGCGCCATAACGGACTACGGCAGCGCGATCGCGATCGAGCCAAAAAACAGCAGCTATTATTCCGCACGTGGCTTTGCCTGGACGGCCAAGAACGACCACAAACGTGCCATCGACGACTTCGGCAAGGCAATCGAGTTCGATCCCACCTACCCCCTCCATTTCCACGCTCGAGCGATCAGCCGGATGACCATCGGCGATTACGACGGCGCCATAGCAGACTATGACAAAGCTATCAGCCTTAGTCCGGGCGTTGCCAAAATGCGTGTCGAACGCGGTATCGTCTGGATGGCCAAAGGCGATCCGAAGCGCGCTCTGGCGGATTTCGACATGGCGATCCAGATCGATCGGAACGGTCCGGGCGGCTACTTCGGCAGAGGTCTCGTGCAGGCACGCGCGGGCGATCACGACGGCGCAATCGCCAACTTCAATCACGCGATCAAGCTTTACCCCAACTATGCCGATGCCTACACTTTCCGAGGCCGCTCCTGGGAGGCAAAAGGCAATCACACGCGTGCCGAGGCCGACCGCAAGAAGGCGCTGAGCCTCGGCGCAAACTAAGGCTTGTTTGACGTTGAAGATCTCGCGCGCCGGCTACCGTGAGGTGCTCTCCTTGCGGCTCCGGCACCGGCTCGGGGGTCTGCATTGCCCGCCATGCGTCAGTCGGGTTGGCCATTGGCCGATTCAGCCGTTTCTCCGGTGAAGACGACCCTTGTGCCTTTCTGCACCTCAAGGGCGAGGTCTTCGGCATCCCAATTGGTCAGTCTGATGCAACCATGCGAAAAGGTCTTCCCGATCTTGGCTGGTTCGGGCGTGCCGTGAATTCCGTAACTTTCAATGGACAGGTCGATCCACACCGATCCGACGGGATTGTTCGGCCCTGCGGCGATGGTGAAGGGCCTTTTGGTTCTTACCCCCTTGAAGGCGAAGTGGGGATCATAGTGATAGGTGGGATTGTGGACCACGCGTACGACTTGTGTCTCGCCGCTCGGTGCCGGCTTCTCCTCGCTCCCAATCGAGGCGGGGTAGACCGCAACCACTTTGCCGGAATTGTCGAGAACGCGAACTTGGCGCGCGGCCTTGTCGACCTCGACGCTGGCAACGGCCGAGGGCGGATCGCCTCGGTCGATAGCCGGCACCAGCAACTTTGCGCCCGCCGTCCTGAAGCTGACGCCCGAGTTGAGCTTTCGCAGCAATTGTTCGCTGATGTGGAAGTGCTCTGCGATCCGTTCCAGCGAACTGCGATAGCCGAGCCTGCGCAGGCGAGCCATTCGTTCCATACTGGCCGGAATGCGCTTGGTAAACGGTCCACGCACGTCCTTGCGCGTCAGCTCGTAATTCACGAGAACCGCGCCTGGTGAGGTTGCGACGAGCTTGTCCCAGGTCTCCCGGTTGAGCTTGCCATCGGCGGGCAGCGCGTTGGCCGCCTGAAAGGCCCGGACCGCCTTGGTGAAGTTCTCCGCCTGGCGGCCGTCAATGAGGCCAGGCGAGAACCGCGCGCGATCCAAAAGGATTTGTGCCTTGAGCGCGGTCGCATCGACGCCCTTCGTTGCGGCGTCGCCGAATTGAGCATTGTTGACGGCGGCTGCGTCCAGCTTTGCCGCCTCCGTGGCGCCAGATGCTAAGGCGAACAAAACAAGCGCCAGAAGAACGAGCCTGACCATCAATGTTACTCCAGGCACTGCCGCGCGAAGCTGCTTCTATGACGCGGCGCGGCCGATCTGGTTCCATTTGTCCCAGCGAATATCGCCGTCGACGCGGATTGGGCGAAGACCGTCCTCGATCTCCGCGCCGGCGACCGGCGCTCAAAGGAAGAAAAACCGCAGTCCCGCGCGCGTCCGCAACAGTGGACGGTTGTCGCGCGTAGGCCGGAAGAAATTCGCCCCCGACCCTGTTTTCGCCGGAAATGCTCTAGCTAATTGGCCGACCCCAGCGCCTTGTCGAGCGCTTCCTTCACGTCGGCCGGCCATGTCGTTAGCGCCGGCCAGGCGTTCGGTTGGCCATTGTCGCCGCGGCGGGCGAAGTAGAGCTGCTGCTTGGCCGGGTCGACCGCCATGAAGCCGTCATTGCCGCCGCAATCATGCGGCACGCAACCGCTGGCGTAGAAAGCGCCGGACGCGGTCTTTTCCGTGCCGCCGCCGACCAGCAGGCTGGTCGCCATGTCAGGCATGTCCTTGCCGAGCAGTTTTTCGGCTTCCTTGTAGACGGCCTCGTTGTGGAAAGCGTCGATGATGTTGTCGTATTTCGACGGGTCGATATCCTTCCAGTCGGTGCCCGGCTGCGGCACGTAGGTTAGATTACCTGAAATGGTCAGCCCTGTGGTCGGCGACCATTGCAAGGCCGGCTTCTCGTCACCGGGCAGCAAATAGGGCACGAAATAGATGGCGCTGTCGGACACCGCCGAGGGCGGCGCGCCGCACTCGTCCTGCTCCACGGTGGTGCTCTGGATCTCGCCGCCTTGCGGTTTCCAGACGATCACCTTGGCCGGACCGCACTGGTTGCCGCCATCGCCGACATCGATCAGCGCGACGTTGACGTCGCCGATCTTGACGATCTTGTCGAAGAAGACGTCATAGTTGCTGGCCAGCTGTTTGCCGTCATAGGAAAGCACCTTCTCGCCGTCCTGCTCCGGCTGCGTGATGGTCAGCTGGCCGCCTTCGAACGGGATCGGCGCCTGCTTGTCGTCATCGGCAGCGTTTGCGGTATCCGTGTCAGGAGCCGGCTTCTCCGCCGAAGGGGGCGTCTGGGTCTGCGTTTGCGCAAATGCGGCGGGCGCCACCAACAAGGCCAGCGCGCAAACGCCGGCAAGAAGCTGATGTCTCATGACTGTCCCTCCCTCGGTCGCCGCTCGGCCCGAAGGACCGGTCTATTCGCCGCTCAGGCCCAGGGGCGCAGTTCGGCGTTCTTCTTCTCGAACGAGGCGATGGCGCCGGCCTTTTCCATGGTCAGCCCGATATCGTCGAGCCCGTTGAGCAGGCAGTGCCGCTTGAAGTCGTCGAGATCGAATTTGACCACGCCGCCGTCCGGACCACGGATTTCCTTGGCTTCGAGATCGACCGACAGAGTGGCGTTGGAGCCGCGCGAAGCGTCATCCATCAGCTTCTCCAGATCCTCGGGGCTGACGGTGATCGGCAGCACGCCGTTCTTGAAGCAGTTGTTGTAGAAGATGTCGGCGAATGAGGTCGAGATGACGCAGCGTATGCCGAAATCGAGCAGCGCCCACGGCGCGTGCTCCCGGCTTGAGCCGCAGCCGAAATTGTCGCCGGCGACAAGAATCTGCGCCTTGCGGTAGGCCGGCTTGTTGAGCACGAAATCCCGATTTTCCGAACCGTCGTCATTGTAGCGCATTTCGGCGAACAGGCCCGTGCCAAGCCCGGTGCGCTTGATCGTCTTGAGATAATCCTTCGGGATGATCATGTCGGTGTCGACATTGACGATCGGCATGGGAGCGGCGACGCCGGTGAGCTTGGTGAATTTTTCCATGGCTTTGGCCCGTGTTTTTCGTTGCGGGGGATTTTCTGAGGCCCGGTTTACACAAAGCCGCGGGCAAATAAAAGGCAACTGTTTGCGCACGCCGGCACGAAGGTGCCGCACAAAACAGCTTCGAATTCACCGCCCCATGGTGCAGTCTGGTCCCATGGCAGAAGACTCCCATGTCCTCTACGCGCGCGAACCGGCGCTCGGCATTCCCGAATTCCGCCGCGTGCTGGTGGAATCCGGTCTCGGCGAGGTCAGGCCCGTCGATGACGAGGCAAGGCTGAAGGCGATGCTGGAGGGCGCCAACCTGATCGTGACCGCCCGTCTCGACATGGAAGCCGCGCCGCTGATTGGCGTCGCCCGCTGCCTGACCGACTTTTCCTGGGTCTGCTACATCTCCGATCTCGCCGTCTCGGCCAAGGCGCAAGGCCTGGGCATCGGCAAGGGGCTGATGGACGAGGTGGCCCGGCAGCTCGGACCGTCGGTCGCCATCAGCCTGATTTCGGTGCCCGACGCTGTCGGCTTCTACGAACGCATCGGCATGCAGCGCATGCCCGACGCCTTCTGGATCTCCCGCAAGCGCTGATTTCTTCTCCTGTTGCCGCCTACGGCCGGCAACGGCGCGCGATCTTATCGCTTGACATGCAACCAAATGGTTGCATGTTAGAGGCATGAGCATGGATGCAGTCTTTCGCGCCCTGGCGGACCCGACACGCCGGCAATTGCTGGACAGCCTCCATGCCAGGAACGGGCAGACGCTGAATGCGCTGTGCGCTGAGATGGCCATGACCCGCCAGGCGGTGACCAAGCACCTGGCGATCCTGGAGGAAGCAAACCTCGTCACCACCATCCGCAAGGGACGCGAGAAAGAGCACTATCTCAACCCGGTTCCGATCAACGAGATCGCCGAACGCTGGATCGGCAAATTCGAGCGGGGGCGGCTGACCGCCCTCAGCGACCTGAAGAGACGCCTCGAAAGGGAAGACTGATGAGCAACAGTTTCGTTTATGTGACCTATATCCGAACCACGGCCGAAAAGCTCTGGGAAGCGTTGACCGACCCGGAGTTCAACCGGCAGTTTTTCCTCTGCTCCTATCAGGAGAGCGAGTGGAAAGTGGGCTCCAGCTGGAAGCTGATCTTCCCGGACGGGCGCGTTGCCGACAGCGGCGAGATCCTCGAAATCGACCCGCCGCGGCGCCTGGTCATAAAATGGCGTAATGAATGGATGCCCGAGGTCAGGGAAGACGGCTACACACGCTGCACCTTCACCATCGAGCAGGACGGCGAACTGATGAAGCTCGCCGTCACCCATGAAGCGGACGGGCCGCACAGGCTGATCGGCAATGTCGCCAAGGGCTGGCCGCTGGTGCTGGCCAGCCTGAAGAGCCTGCTCGAGACCGGCCAGGGGTTCGAACGCCCGCCGTCAAAAAACTGAAGGCTCGTTTCGACTGCGAAACGAATTTGATGTGGAGATATCCATGATGCACGCTCTCAGGGTGCGGAGCATGACCAACGGCGACACCGTCATGGCGTCCGCCGAAATGGAAGCACCGCCGGAACGCATCTTCGAGGCGCTGGTCGGCAAGGAAGTCGAGCAATGGTGGGGGTCAGCCGACACCTACCGGATGGTCGACTGGTCGGCCGACCTGCGCGTCGGCGGCCGTTGGAACGTTATTGTCCGCACGGCCGACGGCACGGACCTGCCGGCGAGCGGCGAATTCGTCGAGATCGAAGCACCGCGCCGGATCGTACAGACGCGGGCCTATGCATGGGACCATCCCACGCTTGGCCGACGGCAAACCACGGTAGCCTGGCTGCTGCAGCCGATTGCCAGGGGCACGCGCCTCACCATCTGCCATGGCGGCTTCGCCGGGCTGCACGAGGCGGCGGCCGAACATGCAGAGGGGTGGGCGCGGGTGCTGGCCTGGCTTCAAGCGCATGTCGAGGCCGGAAGACTGGCGGCGTGAGCAGCAGGTCGTTGCTTTGCGCAGCCTCTGTCCTTGACCCACACCTCATTCGGCCCACATCCCACGCATGGGAAAACAGGCATGTTTCATAGGCACGGCCGGCTGGGGCATTCCGACACGATGCAAGAATGATTTTCCGCAACCCGGGTCGCATCTAGAACGCTACGCCCGGCACTTTCCGGTCGTCGAGATCGACACGTCCTTCTACAAGCCGCACCGCCGCGAGACCTATGAGCGCTGGGCACGCGCCGTGCCGGAGCACTTCCGCTTCGCCGTCAAGGTGCCGAAGGCCATCACCCATGAGCGCCGTCTCGTCGACTGCGGTGACGACCTTTTGGAAAGCTTTCTCCGGCAGGTCGAAGGTCTCGGTGCAAAGCTGAGCGTGCTTCTGGTGCAGCTCCCGCCGAGCTTGCCCTTCGAGCCGGATGTCGCGAGCGGTTTCTTCGACATGCTGAGCACGCGAACGCAAACCAGGCTGGTCTGTGAGCCGCGCCATCCCAACTGGTTCGAACCGGACGCCGAAGCGCTTCTGGCCAATCGCCGGATCGCGCGTGTCGCCGCCGACCCGACTCCGGTGCCTGCGGCCGCAGCGCCGGGCGGCTGGCCCGGCCTTGCCTATTTCCGCTGGCATGGCGCGCCGCGCGTCTATTACTCGGACTACGACGACGAAAGCCTCGATCGATTTAGCCGGCAAATGGAGGAGGAGGCGGCTTCCGGTGCCGAGGTCTGGGGCATCTTCGACAACACGGCCGCCGGCCATGCGCTCGGCAACGCACTTAAGGTTGACGCGACGATGGCGCAGACGCTGGAGGGGCAGCGCCCCCTCTGCCCTGCCGGGCATCCCCCCCTCAAAAAGGGGGGAGATTGGTAGCTTTGATGCCGGCGCGTTCTCTTCGACGTTGAAGATTCGCGAAACCGTCGCCACATCCGATCTCCCCACTTGAGGGGGAGATGTCCGGCAGGACAGAGGGGGGCGCTGTCCCGCCGGCATCAATCGTTCTTGCTCCCTCAAATCACATTCAACTCCCGAAACGCCCGCCCTTCAGCGACGCGTCCATACCCGAACGCAGAGCAGTCGATCGTCCGATACCCGCCATGCACCAAAAACTCGGCCAGCGCCTTGCCGACCGCAGGCGCCTGCTGCAGGCCGTGGCCGGAGAACCCGTTGGCGAACAGGAAATTCGTGACCTCGGGATGCGGGCCGATCACCGCGTTCTGGTCGAGCGTGTTGTAGTCGTAGTGCCCGGCCCAGGCGCGGGTCGGTTTGATGGCCTCGAAGGCCGGGATGCGGGTCGCCAGCACCGGCCAGATCACCTCTTCGAACAGCGGCCAGTCGACGTCGAAATCCCCGGGGTCGGCCGGGCCGTCGCCTTCTTCCGGCTCGGCGCCGCCGGTGAGGTAGACCTGGCCTTCCGGCCTGACATAGATGCCGGAGGGATCGACCAGCAGTGGCATGTCGGCATATTTCTCGCGCGCCTCGAAGACAAAGACGTTGCGCTTGCGCGGCTCGACCGGCAGCATCAGTCCGGCAAGGGCGGCGACCTTGCCGGCATTCGGTCCGGCGGCGTTGATGACGGTGCCGGCCTCGATCCGATCGCCATTGTCGAGGCTGACGCTGGTGACGCGGTCACCTCGCCGCTCGATGCCGGTGACCGAAGCGCCGATGAAGTCGATCTTCTTCTGCCGCATCGCCTTGCGGAACAGCATCAGCATGGCATGCGCGTCGAACCAGCCTTCGCCTGTCCGGCCATAGGCGCCGGCGGTGATGCCTTCGGCCGACAGCCAGGGGAAGCGGTGCGTCAGCTGGTCGGCGTCCTCGAGCAGGATGTCGGCGCCCTCGGCGACCTGCGCCGCGTGATTGGCCTTCAGGATCGGCAGCCCGGCCTCGCCGGCAAGGATGAGATAGCCGCCTTCGCGAAAACCGATATCGGCGTCCGCGCCGAATTCTTCCTTCAGCCGCCGGAACAGTTTCAGCGTGAATTGCGACAGGCGGATGTTTTCCGGAATCGAGAATTGCTGGCGGATCGAGGCCATGGACAGCGTCGTCGCCGCATGGGCGAATTGCGGGTCGCGCTCGATCAGCGCGATTGAGCCGGAAAAACCCTCCTCGCGCAGATAGTAGGCGACCGAGGAGCCGACGATGGCTCCGCCGATGATGACGATGTCGTAGCGCACTTTTTTCTCCGATCCGCCGTCCGCAATCTACGCGACCGGCAAAGTGATCTCGAAGCGCGTGCCGCGCTCGGAGTCAACCAGCCGGATCGTACCATCATGCGCTTTCAGGAGGGCCAGCACGATGCCGAGGCCCATGCCGGTGCCGCCGGCAGAGCGGCGCGTGGTGAAGAATGGCTCGAAGATACGCGCCCGATTGCTTGGCGAAATGCCGGCGCCATCGTCGCCGACCAGCACCGTCGCCTTGCCGCCGGCGCTTGCGGCAATAATCGAAACTTGCGTCGCGCCATGCCTGGCCGAGTTGTCGAGGAGATTGCCAAGCACGATTGCTCCGTTCTCGGCCGATATGCGCAAGGCCAGATCGCCGCCGGCCTCGATGCGAATCGCCAGCCTGTTGTCGACGGGAAGCAGCGCCAGCGCCGCACCGATCGAGGTGCTTTCGCCGCTCGGTGCAAGGTTTTCGGCCCGCGCCAGGTCGAGCAGGCGCCGGACCAGCAGATTGAGCCGCCCGGCATCGGTGACGATATTGTCGGAGAAGCGCCGCCGCTCGTCATCGTCCATCGCCGGGCCGGAATCGCGCAGCAGTTCGGCAGCCCCCTGGATCGCCGTCAGGGGCGATTTGAGTTCGTGCGAGACATGGGTGGCGAAGGTCTGGATCGAGTCCGATCGCGCCTGCAATTTTTCGGCCATGTCGAGGAAAGCTGCGGACAGCTCCGCCATTTCGCGCGTGCCATGATGGTCGAGCGGCCGGATCGCGTCGCGCTCGCCGGCGGCGATGCGCTGGGTGCGGTCGATCAGCGCATAGATCGGCCGGCTGACGGTGCGCAGGAAGACGAGGCCGATGAGCAGCGTGCCGCCGAGGATGGCGATCGCCGCCGCCGATACCTTGCCGCGTTCGCCATAGAGATGTTTTATGATGTTGTTGGGCGTCCGCGAGACATAGACCACGCCGGCGACCTTGCCGTCGACGGCAACCGGCAGGGCGACGAAGACGCGCACCCTGGTGCCGCGGCTGACAGAATAGAGCGGCGGCGCCGGCTGGTTGGGGACGCGTAGCCTGAGCGCGCTGGCATAGCGCCCGGCGAGCGCCTCACGCACCTCCTCGACCCCGGCAAGCGACTGCCCGACCTCGTCGCGCCCGGCAATGACGACGCCTGTGGGATCGAGCAGCCGGAAGCCGGCCAGCGTGGTTTTCTGCGTCGCATCGAGAATACCCGACAGGCGCGCCCCGATAGCGGCAAAAGCGGGATCGGCCATGGCCGGCATCCCCGCCGGCCGGGTCGCAAGCACGTAATCCGAGGCGAGATCGAGCTGCGGCTCGATCGGCCGATAAGGCGAGGCGGGATTGGCGCCTCGGCTCGCGCTGCCGTTGGCCGGCGGGATTGGCGCGCCGAGCTTTTCCGGCGAAATGCCGCCGTCGTGCACCTCCTGCGCATAGATGGCGGCGATGGCCGCCCCTTGCGCGATCAGCTCCGCCTCGGTCTGGCGGATCAGCTGGTTCTCATAGAGGCCAAAGAAGAACAGGCCGACCAGCGGCAGGGCCATCACCAGCATCAGGATGGCGACGACGACCGTGGCGAGGCGCGGCCGCCATTTGCGGCCGATCCACTTGCTGCCCATCCATTTTCTGGAAGTGGTCAGCCGCATCGGCCGAGCCGGAAACCGACGCCATGCACGGTCTCGATGGCATCCAGGCACCCGACCGCCGCCAGCTTGGCGCGGATGTTGCGGATATGGCTGTCGACGGTGCGGTCGGCGACATGGATCTTGCCGGCATAGGCATTGGCCATCACCGCGTCGCGATCGAGCACATGGGTGGGCCGCGCCAGAAACCCTTTCAGGATCGAGAATTCTATTCCGGTCAGGGCAAGCGGCTTGCCGTCGAAGCCGGCGCCATGGCTGGCCGGCATCAGCGTGAGCTTGCCGTGGATAAATTGCCGGTCGTCGGCCGGTTCGGGTGCCGCCGGGCGGGCGCGCCGCAGGATGACGTTGACCCGGGCGACCAGTTCGCGCGGGCTGAACGGTTTGGTGACATAGTCGTCGCCGCCCATTTCGAGCCCGAGGATGCGATCGATCTCCTCGTCGCGGGCGGATAGGAACAGCACCGGCACGTCTGACGTGTGGCGCAGCCGCCGGCAGACCTCCAGCCCGTCCATCTCCGGCATGCCGATGTCGAGCACGACAAGGTCCGGTGTGCGCCGTTCGATTGCCTGCAGGGCGGCGGCGCCATCGGACACGGCAGCCGTCTTCATGCCGGCCTTTTCCAGCGCGAAGCAGATCACTTCGCGGATATGCGGGTCGTCGTCGGCGACGAGGATGTGATGCGGCATCGGTCAGCGGCCCGGCACAGGTTCTGCGATGCCAGGAGTAACGATCGGCCGCCTGCTGTCGAGATAGCGAAGCAGGCGCCAGTCGCGAAAACTCCAGCTCCGCCAGTTTTCCAGCCCGGGAAACGCGCCCGGACCGAGCGAGCGCGGATACCAGGCGTCGAGGGGAATGCCCTGGCCGGTCATTTCGAGGGGAGTGCTCGACATTGTAATTGGCGATCAGCGTTGCGAAATCGATGAAACAGCAGGCATCAAGCGCTAGGGATAACGTCGGAAGATTGGCGGACAGCAGCCATTCTGGATTTTCCAGCACGATACGGGCGCAAAAAGGGGATGACAATTGCGGCGGGCTTCGCGCGTGGCGGATCGACCAGCCACCAGCCTTCGCTGCGCAGCCGATAGGGCAGACGGGGTTTTGCTCGCTTGTGCATGCCGCCTGTCTCGCAGGCTGGCAGGGAGGCCGCAGGGCGGATTCGAGGACGTTTTCGGCAATCGCGTGCAGTTTTCGTGCAGGGGTCGAGTCACCCGCCCCTCCGAACGTCAGCGCCGCCCCTCACCTGCCTGCCGGCATCCTCTCCCCGTATAGGGACGGGGAGAGGGGCGCTGCCATCGATGGTTTCGCCAATCGCCAACGTTGCAGAACAAGCGCCGACATTGCGGCCAGCCCTTTCTCCCCGTCCCTATACGGGGAGAAATGCCCGGCAGGGCAATGAGGGGCGGAGGCGCCTTCGACGGTTGGCTTGCGTCAGGCACAATCGTATGGCTCGCCGAAGCGATTGTGCACGCGCTTGCCTCGACCAACCACACGCGGCATAGATCGGACATGGAATCCTACCGCCCGCGCCGCTCCGTGCTCTATGTCCCGGCCTCCAGCGACAAGGCGCTGGCCAAGATCGCGCGGCTTGCCTGCGACGCCGTCATCATCGACCTCGAGGACGCCGTCGCTCCCGCCGACAAGATCGCCGCGCGCGAAAAACTGGCCGGCATTTTCGCCAACCGTCCTGATGCCGGCCACAATGGCCGGCGCTGCGAGATGGTGGTGCGCGTCAATGCGCTGTCCAGCGAATGGGGCACCGAGGATCTTGCGGCCGTCGCCAAGGCGGAGCCGGACGGCATCCTGCTGCCCAAGGTCGACACGCCGCGCGACGTGCTCGAGGTCGGCGACGTGCTGGACGACAATTTTGCTCCCGACAGCCTGAAACTATGGGCGATGATCGAGACGCCCAAGGCCATGCTCAACATCGGCGCCATCGCCGAGCTCGGCCGCGACCCCGCCTCGCGGCTGGATTGTTTCATTGCCGGAACGAATGACCTGATCAAGAATACAGGCGTGCTGGCGACGCCGGACCGCGCCTATCTCCTGCCATGGCTGATGCAGATGCTGCTGGCGGCGCGCGCCGGCGGCCTCGACATGCTCGACGGGGTGTTCAACGATTTTCGCGACCCGGACGCGTTTGCGCGCGAGTGCACGCAGGCCGCGGCCATGGGCTTCGACGGCAAGACGCTGATCCATCCATCGCAGATCGAGGCCGCCAACCGTGCCTTCGCACCGTCGGCGCAGGCGCTGGCCGAGGCGCGCGCGGTGAAGGATGCCTTCGCGCTGGCGCAAAACAGCGGCAAGGGCGTCATCGCGCTGAATGGCAAGATGGTCGAGCGACTGCATCTGGCGCAGGCCGAAAAACTGCTGGCGAAGGCTGCCGCCATCGGCGCATGATATTCGTCGGCTTGGGATACACGACAGGAATGGACGATGAAACTCTACCGCTTTCTCACCGCCCCGGACGACGCCAGCTTCTGCCACAAGGTGACGGCGGCGCTGAACAAGGGCTGGCACCTGTTCGGCTCGCCGACCTACGCCTATGACAAGAAAACCAAGACCATGCGTTGCGGCCAGGCCGTGGTGAAGGATGTCGAAGGCCAGGAATACGGGCCGGATACCAAGCTCAGCGACTGGTAGCCGATGGCAAAGAGAGCATCAGGCGGCATCGGCAATATCAAGGCGCACGACAAGTCCCGCCAGTGCGGCAAGATTGATCAACGTGTCCAGACTGAAATTCGTGATCCTGCCCCGCAGGAGGTCGCTAAGGCGTGGCTGAGTAATCCCGAGCCGGTTGGCTGCTTCGGCCTGGGTAACGTCCCAACTCCGCACCCGCTGTTCGATCGCGATCAGCAAGTTGGAGCGCATGGTCATGTTGGCGGATTCGGCCGGAGTATCCTCCAGCGCGTCCCACACGTTTTCAAAACTCTGACGTTCCATCGTCCTACCTCCACTAGATTTGCCTGAGCCGGGATGTGGCAAGATCCAAATCTCGTTTCACCGTCTGTTGCGTCTTCTTCTGGAAGGCGTGCAGCACAAGACAGCGTCGCCTATGCTCGCGACGTAAAGCACCCGGAACGCGCCGGCGTCATCGCGGACGCGGATTTCCCGCACACCCGGCCGACCGTCGTCATTGGCTTCCAGTCGCTTGGTTCAAGTCCGAGTTGCACCTTATGCAGCGGGACGCCTGTTTCCTTGCGCGCCGCCTCTGGAAAATCCCGGAGCTGGGCAAGAGAATCTCCGAGGAACTCTAAGCGCTTCATCACTGGCATTGGCAGAGTTATATCAAAACTTGTATAATCGTGCGAGACAGTGAGCCGCCAGCGGCCGATTGATAACTATAGCGACGGCTCACCGACCCACGCTGCGACCAGGCCATGGTCGGGGATATCGACGTTCAGGAATACGGGCCGGACACCCAGCTCAGCGAAAGTAGGGAAAGCCCTCCTCCTTCGTCCTGCTGGAGCAGACAAGGAGCAAAGCGAGGCGGCGCAGACCCCTGGGGTGACGAAGATGCGCCTACTCAGCCGCCTCTTCGATTCGCTCCATGTCATCGTCCGACAGGCCGAAATGGTGGCCGATCTCGTGGATCAGCACGTGGGTGACGATGTCGCCCAGCGATTCCTCGTTTTCGGCCCAGTAGTCGAGCATGGCGCGGCGATAGAGGGTGATGCGGTTCGGGCCTTCGCCGGTCTGTGGGTTCCAGCGTTCGGCGATGCCGCGCCCCTCGAACAGGCCGAGCAGGTCGAACGGCGTCTCCAGCGACAAATCGTCCATGATCTCGTCGGTCGGGAATTCGGCGATCTGGATGACGATCTCGCCGGTCAACTTGCGAAAATCCTCCGGCAGATGGGCGTAGGCCTCCAGCGCCAGGAACTCCAATTCCTCCATCGAGGGCGCAAGTTCGCCATGCCAGCTGCGGGTCTTGTAGATGCGGGCCATGCTTTGTCCTTTGCTCCCGGCATATAGGCTTTCGCGCTGGCCCAGGCAAATGGCGTGGCAATTTCTGGTCCAGTGCCTTTGCCAATGCCGGGGAATCGCGTAGGGGTCGGTTCCGGCCATGTCTCAAGGAGCTTTCATGCCGGACCTTTCCACACTTGGACTTTTCGCGATTGCCTGTCTCGCGCTGACCGCGACGCCGGGGCCGGACATGCTGTTGATCGCTTCCCGTAGTGCCAGCCAGGGGCGCTCCTCGGGCCTGGCGACCTATGCCGGCATCGCCTCTGGCACCTATTGTCATGCATTGGCCGCCGCCTTCGGCCTGTCGCAACTCTTCCTGGTCGCGCCCATCGCCTACGACATCGTGCGCTTTGCCGGCGCGGCCTACCTCGCCTATCTCGCCTTCAAGGCCTTCCGCGCCGAGGGAACGGCATTTGCACCGGTTTCCGGCCTGCCGCGCTATTCGCGGGCACGCATCTTCCGACAGGGATTGCTGACCAACCTGCTCAACCCGAAAATGGCACTGTTCGTGCTCGCGCTCTTCCCGCAGTTCGTACGTCCCGAGGCTGGGTCGGTCGCGGCGCAGATCCTGGTGCTGGCGACCGTGCTCAATTTGATCGGACTGATGATCAATGGCCTAGTCATCCTGACCGCGAGCCGGATCGGCGCTGCCTTGTCGAAACGGACGCGGTTCCAACGGGCGCCGCAAATTCTGCTGGGAACCGTATTCACGGGGCTTGCCGCACGGCTGGCCTTTGGCGGTCAGCGTTGATCCTCGGAAGTGTGACGCCGTCTCATTGACGAATACGTTGGCGATTGGCGAGGAAACGCCCGTCACTTCGTCATTCTGGGGCGGAGCAAGGAGCGCAGCGACGCGGCGCAGACCCCGGAATCCATGCCGGGACTCCAGTGCGCTGCCACGGGTGCAGAATTTGCTCCGCTGCACTTCACGGCCAAGGTCGCGGCATGGATCCCAGGGCTCCCCGACGCCGCTGCGCGGCTGCTTCGCCCAGGTATGACGACCCCATGGTGACGTGCAGACATGTGGATGTCGGACTCGTGTGTCGATACGCGCAGGAATAAATTCCTTATGACTCCGCTTGACTCTTCCGGACCGCTCTGGAATCCTAGGGAACATAACAGGAACAATTGTGAGTGGAAGCTGACCGTCATGGCGATGACCGCCGTGGCGCGGGAGACTGTTTTTACCCTGCGCCGCCAGATCGCGAAAATCGAGGGAACGCTGCCCGAGCGCCTGCAGGCGCCGGCGGCGACGACCCTTGATGCCGGCGCCGGCAGCGATCTGACGATCGTCCGGCGCGGGCTTGCCGCCGCCTTGCCGGACGCTTTCCTGCCCATCGGCGTCGAGCGGCTCGATGCCGCGCTCAGCGGCGGCCTGCCGAAAGCCGCCTTGACCGAAATCCATGGGCTGGAAACCCGCGACGCGGGAGCCGTGGCCGGCTTCGCCTTGTCGCTCGTCAGCCTGATCCTCAACCAGGCGCAGGGGCTGCCCATCCTGTGGATCGGGACATCGGAAATTTTCCACGAAGCCGGCTTTCCCTACGCCAGGGGGCTGCATGCCTGCTTCGGCATCGAGCCCGGGCAATTGCTGTTTTCCGAGGCGCCCAGGCTTGTCGATGCGCTGTGGGTCGCCGAGGAGGCCGCCCGGATGACCGCGCTTGCCGCCGTCATCCTGGAAATCCGCGGCAATCCGCAGCGGCTGGACCTGACCGCGACACGCCGGCTGCATGCAAGGGCGCAAGCTGCCGGCCGGCCGGTGTTCCTGCTGCGGCAGGCGGCCGAGCCCGAACCGACGGCGGCGCCTGTCCGTCTGATCGCCGCGTCGGCGCCGGCCGTGCCGCGCGCCACGGTCGCCGGGCCGCTCGCCGGTTCGATCGGCCACCCCGCCTTCACCATCAGCATCGGCAAGAGCCGCACGGCTCTGCCTGGACAATTCACACTGGAGTGGAACCCCGATGAACGCAGATTCGATGAAAGAAGGGGCGACGAAAGACGGGAATGGGCAGAGAATTCTGTCCCTGTGGTTTCCCTATCTCGCGACCGAAAGGATCCTGCGGCAGCGGCTGGGGAAATCCTGGCGTTCCCGGCCGTCGGATCATCCGTCGCCATCTCACCCACCGCTCGTGATCAGCCACCGCCAGGGCAACGCGCAGCGCATCTCGGCCCTCGACGAGCGGGCTGAGGCGCTGCACCTGAAGCGCGACATGGGGATTGCCGATGCGCGCGCCATGCATCCGTCGATCGACATCGTCGAAGCCGATCCGGAGGCCGACCGGCGCCTGCTCGAGGGCCTTGCCGACTGGTGCGACCGCTACACGCCGCTGGTGGCGCTGGACAGCATCGACGGCCTGTTCCTCGACGTCACCGGTTGTACCCATCTGTTCGGCGGCGAACGCGCCATGCTCGACGAAATCCTGTCGCGCTTCCTCCACCAGGGTTTCGACGTCCGCGCCGGGCTTGCCGGCACGCCCGGGGCGGCCTGGGCAGCGGCACGCTTTTGCGGCGACCGCATCGTTCTATCGGGCGAGGAGGAAGCCTTGCTTGCCCCCTTGCCGCTGGCGGCCCTTCGCATAGCGCCGGAAACCCGGACCAGCCTGGAAAGTGTCGGGCTGCGCACGGCGGGCGCCATCATGGCCGCGCCGCGCGCGCCGCTCGCCCGCCGCTTCGGCGCTTTGCTGCTCCAGCGCCTCGACCAGGCGCTCGGCCGTCTCGACGAAGCGATCTCACCGCGCCTTCCCGTCGCGCCGCTTTCGGTCGAACGCCATCTCGCCGAGCCCGTCACGCTGACGGAAGAGATAGAGCGGCTGGTGGGCATGCTGGCGACGACCTTGAAGGCCGACCTCGAACGCCGCGGCGAAGGCGCCCGGACGCTGGCGCTGCTGCTCTTTCGCGTCGACGGCGCCGTCAGCCGCATCGCGCTCGGCACCTCGCGGCCGATGCGCGAACCCTTGCTGATCCGGAAATTGTTCCATGAGCGGCTGGCAGCACTCGAGCAGCATATCGACGCCGGCTATGGCTTCGACCTGGTGCGCCTCTCGGTGCTGGCCGTCGCCGCTTTCGACACGCAGCAGACCGATCTGACCGGTGAAGCGGCCGATGACGGCGCCGACATCGCCCTGTTCGCCGACCGTATCCGCGCCCGCCTCGGCGAGGGCGCGGTTCTGCAGCCGGTTCCCGTGGAAAGCCATCTGCCCGAACGCGCCGTCGCCATCGTCCCGTTCAGCGAGGCGCCGCGCCGGACCACGCCGCCGAGGAAGCCGGACAGGATGCAGGCGCCGATGACCATTTTCCCGCCGGAACGGCCGATCCGGCTGTTCCGCGCGCCCGAGCCCATCGATGTGCCGGCCACCGAAATGCCGGAGGGACCGCCGCTGCATTTCCGTTGGCGCCGCGCGCTTTACCGCGTCACCCGTGCCGAAGGTCCCGAACGCATCGCCGCCGAATGGTGGCGCGAGGCGCCAGGCGATCCGGCGGCATCGACACGCGACTATTTCCGCATCGAGGATGCCGATGGCCGCCGCTACTGGCTCTACCGGCAAGGCCTTTACGGTGGCGTCTCGCGGATCCCGCCGCGCTGGTTCATGCACGGGGTCTTCGCATGAACGCGCTGACCGTCATCCCCTATGCCGAATTCGGCATCCAGTCGAATTTCTCCTTCCTGCGCGGTGCCTCCAAGCCGGAGGAGCTCGTGGTCGCGGCCAAGCTCATGGGCTTCTCCGCGATCGGGCTCGCCGACCGCAACAGCGTGGCCGGCGTGGTGCGCGCCTGGCAGCAGGCCAAGGTCGAAAAGCTTGCCTATCACCCCGGCTGCCGGCTGGTTTTTGGCGACGGCACGCCGGACATTCTCGCCTATCCCAGGGACCGCAAGGGCTGGGGGCATCTGTGCCGCATGCTCACCCAGGCCAATCTGCGTGACGAGACCGAAAAGGGTGCCACCCTGCTCCGGCGCGACGACCTGCTCGAATGGGGGGACCGGACGTCGCTGGCGGTCCTGCCCGATCTGGAGCAGCGCGCGCAGGACAGCCTGGCTTTGCTCCGCCAACTCCAGGACCGCTTCGGCAGGGCCCTGCGGCTCGGTGTGTCGCCCTGTTATGCCGGCCATGACCGCTTCCGGATCGAGCAGGCGGCCGCGTTTGCCCAGAGCACCGGTATCCCGCTGATGGCGACCAACGATGTGCTCTATCACACGGCCGAACGCCGCCCGCTGCAGGACGTGCTGACCGCGATCCGCCTCAATATTCCGGTCGCCGAGGTGGGGCTGGAACTGACCGCCAATGCCGAACGCCATTTGAAGCCGCCGCTGGAAATGGCGCGCCTGTTCCGCAGGCATCCGCAGGCGCTGGCGGAGACGCTGCGTTTTGCGCAAGAGCTGACCTTCTCGCTCGGCGACCTCCAGTACAATTATCCCGACGAGCCGACGGAATCGGGCCTCGGGCCGCAGGCGGAGTTGGAAAGGTTGGCAAGGGAGGGAGCGGTCATCCGCTACCCCGCAGGTGTGCCTGAATCCGTGACCAAGCGCATCAAGGAAGAGCTCGCTCTGATCGAGCGCCTCAACTATGCCCGTTACTTCCTGACCGTCTACGACATCGTCAAGTTCGCGCGCAGCAAGGATATTCTCTGCCAGGGGCGTGGGTCAGCCGCCAACTCGGTCGTCTGTTTCTGCATCGGCATCACCGAAGTGGGGCCGGAAAAAATCGATTCGCTTTTCGAGCGCTTCATTTCCGAGGAAAGGAACGAACCGCCTGACATCGACGTCGATTTCGAGCACGAAAAGCGCGAAACCGTCATCCAGTACATCTACGAGAAATACAGCTCCAAGCGCACCGCCCTTGCCGCCGCCGTCATCAGCTATCGCGGCCGTTCGGCGCTGCGCGAAGTGTCGAAGGCGATGGGCCTGTCGGAGGATGTCCGGGCGTCGCTCTCCGGATCGATCTGGGGCTGGTCGACCTCGGAACTCGGCGAGAAGGAGGCAAGGGCCGGCGGCCTCGACCGCAGCGATCCCATATCGCGGCATGTGATGGAACGCGCCAACGAGATCATGGGCTTCCCCCGTCATCTCTCCCAGCATGTCGGCGGCTTCGTCATCACCAGGGACCGGCTCGACGAGATCGTGCCCATCGTCAAGACGGCAATGGACGAGCGCAAGATGGTCGAATGGGACAAGGACGATCTGGATTCGGTGAAGATCCTGAAGGTGGATGTGCTGGCGCTCGGTATGCTGACCTGCCTGCAACGCGCCTTCACGCTGCTCACGGACCATTATCCGAAGGCACGAGATGAATTTGGCCGGCCCTATGTGCTGGCCACGCTCCCGGCGGAGAACCAACGTGTCTATGACATGATCTGCCGTGCCGATACGCTCGGCGTCTTCCAGATCGAGTCGCGCGCGCAGATGTCGATGCTGCCGCGTCTCAAGCCACGCGAATTCTACGATCTCGTCATCGAGGTGGCGATCGTACGCCCCGGCCCTATCCAGGGCGACATGGTCCACCCTTATCTGCGTCGCCGGCAAGGCAAGGAAGAAGCCGAATATCAAAAGCCGGAACTGGAAGCGATCCTCGGCAAGACGCTTGGCGTGCCGCTGTTTCAGGAACAGGCGATGAATATCGCGATCGTCGCCGGCGGTTTCAAACCGGGCGAGGCCGACGAATTGCGCCGCGCCATGGCCACCTTCAAGCGCACCGGCACCATCGGCAATTACCGCCAGCGCATGATCGACGGCATGGTCGGCAAGGGCTACACGAAGGATTTCGCCGAGCGCTGTTTCAAGCAGATCGAGGGTTTTGGCGAATACGGTTTTCCCGAAAGCCACGCCGCATCCTTCGCGCTGCTCGTTTACGCCTCCTGCTGGTTCAAGACCTTCTATCCCGACGTGTTCTGCGCCGCGATCCTGAACTCGCAGCCGATGGGGTTTTACCAGCCGGCGCAGCTGGTGCGCGACGCCCGCGACCATGGCGTCGACATCCGCGAGGTCGACGTCAATTTCTCCGTCTGGGACTGCACCCTGGAAAAGGCGCCTTTTGACCCGGCCCGCATCCTGCCGCGCCATGCCGAAATGCGCGGTGTCATCGAGACAAGCCATGCGCTGCGGCTCGGCTTCAGGCAGATCAAGGGACTTTCCAAGGAACGCATGGAGGCTTTCGTCGAGCGGCGCGGCGCCGGCTACTCGACCGTCCGGGATGTCTGGCTGCGCTCCGGCCTCAATGTCGACGAGATCGAGAAGCTGGCGCAGGCCGACGCCTTTCGGTCCATCGGTCTCGATCGCCGCGCGGCACTTTGGCAGGTCCGCGCGCTCGACGGCAAGAGTGCCGCCGAGAAGCTGCCGCTGTTCGACCAGCCGGCGCTCGGCCTGCGCGAGCTGGAGCCGCAGACGAAGCTGCCGAAAATGCCGCTCGGCGAGCATGTCATCCACGATTACCGTTCGCTCGGCCTGTCGCTGAAGGCGCATCCGGTCGCCTTCCTGCGCGAGCGGCTCGACCGCGCCGGCGTTACCCCCAATGCCAGCCTGCCGTCCGTGCGCGACGGCAGGCGGGTTTCCGTTGCCGGGCTGGTGCTGGTGCGCCAGCGCCCCGGCAAGGGCAATGCGATCTTTCTCACGCTGGAAGACGACAAGGCCGTCGCCAATGTCATCTTCTGGGAAAGAACTTTTACCCGCTTCCGGCCCATCGTCATGGGCGCGCGCTTCGTCAAGGTCAGCGGGAAACTGCAGTCGGAATCAGGTGTCGTCCATATCGTGGCCGAGAAGATCGAGGACCTGACGCCCTGGCTGACCGTGCTCCTGGAAAAGGTCAGTGCAGCCGCACCGCCAGCCGCCGATCCTTCGGACCGCTCCAGCCAACCCGCGATACGGCCCGCAATACAAAAAGCCGGACAGGACCTCGCTATGCTGTCGGAAGAAGCGGAAAGGGTCATGCCCAAAGGGCGCAATTTTCAGTAGGCCTGCCCTTCGTCATCAAGCGCTGGCGGGACAGCGCCCCCCTCTGCCCTGCCGGGCATCTCCCCCACGAGGGGGGAGATCGGCTGTTGTTTCGGCTTTCACCAATTTCCAACGTTGGCAGAGAAGCGCCGTCAATGAAACTGCCAATCTCCCCCCTTGAGGGGGTGAGGAGTGGTCCGCGAAGCGGACGGAAAGCCAATTGCTTGGCTTTCCGAATAACGAACGCCCGGAGCGACAGCGAAGGGCCGGGTCCGGCAGGACAGAGGGGGGCGCCGTAGAACACCGACCTCAATGTCCGGCCACGCTCTATGACGCTGAACTGCCCGGCCCACCCAGCTTTGGCGGCGACAGCACATCCTCGGCCGAGATGGTCCGCGCCTCCGAAGGAAGCATGATCGGTATGCCGTCGCGCACGGGATAAGCGAGCTTGGCGATCCGCGAGACCAGCTCGCCACGTTCGGGGTCCCAGGCCAGCGGTCCCTTGGTCAGCGGGCAGGCCAAGAGTTCCAGCAGCTTCGGGTCGACGCTGGTTTTCTTTCCGTCACGCCCATCCGCCATTGCGTCCCCTTTCCAGCTTCAGGCCTGCGTTCACCTTACTGCAGGCTCGAACCAAAATCCTCATTCTCGCGCGCCAGCGTCATTTCGGTGATGGCGATCAGCGTCTCGGCCCGCGTCTTCAGGTCCGCGGCTTCCAGCAATGCCTGCTTCTCGGCCGGTCCGTAGGGCGCCATCATCGACAGCGCGTTGACCAGCATGGCGTTTTCGGCGCGGCTGACGCTTTCCCAGTCGGCTTCCAGATCATTGGCCTGCAGATAGGCGCGAAAGGCTCGCAGCAGCGCCGGCCGGTCGATTTCATCAGCCGCCTGATCCTCGTCCAGATCGGCAAGGAAGGGCGCCGGCTTGCACTGGCGGAACGGCGTCTTGACCGTCAGCTCGTGGGCGATGCGGAACCGGCACACGCCTTGCAGCGAGATCAGGTAGCGGCCGTCGCCGGTCTCTGAAAAGGCGATGATGCGACCGATGCAGCCGACATTGCAAAGCTCCGGCTCGCCGTCCTCGCGCAATGCGCCATTGAGGCCGGGCTGGATGATGCCGATGAGGCGCGAGCCGGCGACCGCCTCGTCCACCATTTGCAGATAGCGCGGCTCGAAGATGTTGAGCGGCATGCGGCCGCCCGGCAGCAGGAGCGCCCCCTCGAGCGGAAAGATCGGGATCGTCGACGGCAAATCCTTGGCGAGCCGGTAATGCGCGTTTCCCGCTTGCACCTCGTTCCTCCGATCGCTTCATTGCGAAGCGTCAATCCTGTCCTGTCTATCTGGCGCTCGGGCCCGACGCCACAAGCCCGTGCGACAAAACAACCGACAACCGGCTCAGGAAAACAGCAATGCCGACAATTTGCGGCGCGCCGCAAGCGTCGCCTCGTCGGTCATGCCCCAAGCCTCGAACAGCTGCAGCAGCTGCGTCCTGGCGCCATCCTCGTTCCAACTCCGGTCGGCCTTGATGATGGCCAGCAAATTGTCGGCGGCTGCCGTGCGATCGCCCTTGGCGTTCTGGATCATGGCCAGATCGAAACGCGCCTGATGATCCTTGGGGTTTTCGGCCAAGCGCCGTTCGAGCTCGGCCGGATTGCCCAACGCCGCCGCCTGCGCGGCCAGCGCGATCTTGGCGCGCAGGGCAGCCAGCGGCGGTGCATCCTTCTTGGCCTCCGGCGCTGTTGCCAGGAGCGCCTCGGCACCCTCGGTGTCGCCGGCCTCGAACAACAGGTCGCCCAGCCCGCCAATCGCCTCGACCGTCTCCGGCGCCTGCGCCAGGATGGCGTCATAGATGTCAGCTGCGGCCTGCATGTCGCCGGCATCACGGGCTTCGGCTGCCGCGGCCAGCGCCTCGGCCACCGGCGGCGCGCCATTGCCCTTGCCGCCGACCTTGGTAATGAATTCGTTGATCTGGCTCTCGGGGACGGCGCCCATGAAGCCGTCGACCGGCTGGCCGTCCTTGAAGGCGATGACCGCCGGAATCGACTGGATGCCGAGCTGGCCGGCGATCGAGGGGTGGTCGTCGATGTTCATCTTGACCAGCTTGACCCTGCCGCCGGCGGCCTTGACCGCCTTTTCCAGCTGCGGGGTGAGCTGCTTGCAAGGTCCGCACCACGGCGCCCAGAAATCGACAAGCACCGGCTGGCGGCGCGATTCCTGGATGACGTCGGCGGCGAAGGCGGCGGTCGTCGTGTCCTTGATGACATCCCCGGATGCAGGGCCGGCAGGCGCATCGCCAAGCGCGGCCTTCGCTGGCGCCGACCCGCCATACTGCACCGTGGTGGCATACTGGCCGCCATTGTTTCCGAATGATCCGCCAAACGGATTGTTGTCGCTCATCTCGTCACCCTTTCGGTCGCGCCGCCAGCCCGGCTCGGCGCCTTGTCTCAATTGGAAATCGGCTTCGCCATCCATGTGGCGATCATGCCTAGACTTTCAAGATAGCAGCATCGTGCCCGGTTGCCTCGACGAATCTAATGAGGTCGGCCGCCGCGATCGATGTCGTCGCCTCGTTGGTCAGCGGATGCGCGTTGATGACGGAATGCGCCATCAAATCCTTGTCGAGCACCAGCTTGACCCTGTTTTCCCTGTCGTTGATGACGCCGAAGACGGTGACCGCGCCCGGCGTGACGCCCAAAAGCTCCATCAGCATCTCCGCCTTGCCGAAGGAAACCCGGCTGGCGGCGCCGATCACCTGGTGGATCTGCTTGAGATCGACGACCGCGTCCTCGCCGACGGTGACCAGGAAGAAATTGTCCTTCTTGTCCTTCAGGAACAGGTTCTTGGTGTGTCCCCCGGCGATTTCCCCGCGCAGCGCCTGCGAATCGGCCACTGTGTAGAGCGGCGGATGGCGTATCGTCGAAACGGTGATGCCCAGTTCGGCAAGAAAGGCCATCAGTTCGGCTTCGGTCTTCGGCATCGATCTTCTTCTCGACCGTTTCTCGGGCCTGCCGTTTACGGCCAATGAGGCGGCCGGCGCAAGACCGTCGCGCAAGGGGCGATGAAATCGGCCCATCGCAAGCGGTTTGCCGGCATCGTTCGGGAGGTTGCAAAAAGCCTGTTATTCCCTGTTGCAATCGCCGCGCTCTTCAGCCATATAGGCCCGGCTTGCGGCCAAGACGCCGTGTGAGCGGGTGTAGCTCAGGGGTAGAGCACAACCTTGCCAAGGTTGGGGTCGAGCGTTCGAATCGCTTCACCCGCTCCAGTTTCCTCAAGGAAATTAAGCATTTAGATCAGGGCCACCTCACGGTGGCCCTTTCTGTTTTCCTCTTGGTCAACACCTGGTCAACACGGGATGCGCCGTGACGCTGTCTAAGCTCCCTGCCTTTACTCGTCATCATAGGGAATGCGGCAGGACTCAGTGCCCGCCTCCGAGCGGGCCGGCTTGAGCCAGGTTTCGACGAAATACCGGCCAGGATCGTCCAATTCCGGGCAAATCTGCTCGAAAAGGGCTGATCCTGCTGGACTTGGTTGGCGTTGTCGAACGTTGCACGTCGTTAGCCGCTCAGTTGCAAAATTTGGCGATGCGAGCTTAACGCTTCAGCCTCCAGGCGAGCACTTCGGCCGCCACGACCCGACATCGGTGCTTGCCCTCATCTTTGGTATGGCGGTAACCCCGGGTGGCCAAAGGCCGGAGCTAGACCATCACCTGTGAGGTCAAGGCAGGTCTTGGCTTGCCAAGAACTCTTCCATTTCCACCGCAGTGTCGCCAGGCCGAAATGGCGAACTCGGCGGCAATCTCGAAAGCCAGTGAATTGGGGCGGATCAGACCTTTTTCGAATCCAATGGCGTGCGTTCATGCACAACGCGTGACGGGAAGTCGCATAAAATTGCACGTGAGCGCCACAGCTAACTCACATACTGAACTACAGCTCACTCGTTCTTGAGCGATTTTGGGCATTCTGAAAGATCATTTATTTGCTTACGCGTTATATTTTTATTGTTGACCGTCAACTTATTCTTCTGCAGGTTCAATATAGCTATTTGGCCCGGTCTATTTGTCGACTTCGTGCCTATATACTTTATGTCGATGCCGACATTGATTAACGAGTTTGCGACTTTTTTCAGATCTCCTACCCGCGTATTTGGCCCGCATATAAGTGCGTTTGACAGCGCCTTCGCGTGTTCAGGCCCAATATACTCAATTTTTGTGTATTGAATCGAGTTCTTCTCAAGCGCATCGATTACTCGATTCCGATCAGCGGGTTTTGCATAGTAGGCGACTAATTTGTTGCCCGTGTCCGGCCTCGTGTCCTCCACTGCGGATTGCAAACTAACCGCAGTATCAGATTTGTCGTAGCTGACTTCTGAAATAAATGGCGGATCATCTCCGACGTAAGTCAGCACTACCGTGGGCTTCGAGGACTCGAGCTGCTGCTCTTTACCTAGCGTCCACGTAAGTACCCACTGGTTGTTCAGAAGAGGGATTGCCTCCGCATTTGGAAGTTTCGACGCTTGCACGACAGCCGCGTTCACTTGTCCTTCCGCTGACGAAGGGTCAATCTGGCTCCAAGTGCCTGTATAGTCCTTAGGATCAAGTTTGCTGATATCGATCCTCGGCATCTCCTCAAGAATCTTTCCCTGTGCGTCTCGGGCCCACGTCGTTTTCGAGACGCAGTCAACGTCTCGGGCCGACAGGCATTGAACGGTATCAAAGGCGTCTTTGGCTTCCGGAGAATAGGCCGTCACCTTGTCCGTGCCAGCCTGAACGATGACGGCGCCCGCCGACTTTAGAAATCCGTCTTTGATCGCTTTTTCGTCGCCGCCGGCAGCGGCAACTGCCAAGCCTCCTGCGGCACCAGCCACAGCCGACTTTCTTAGGATCTCGCCGGTGGTACCGGTCGGCATGTCACTGATTGCGCCGGTCTGCGAGGTGAGCGCGGCTAGGAGCCCAGCGCGGAGTGCCATGTCAGCGTTTCCGGTCTGGCGGTAAGTCGACCAGGCAGCATAGGCGGCAGCGCCAGCAGGCCCCCCGTACGTAGCAGCAGCAGTGGCAGCAGCAGCGTTGATGACCTTGCTTTCCTGCGTTGCTTTGGAAAAATTCTTCTCGCTTGACTGTAGTTTCTCAGTTCCGAGCCCCCACATCGCGTCGACAACTTTTCCGTCCCGAAGGCGCTTAGCCGCAGCGGCTGCCTGCGTGAGCTGATCGTTGGCCTGGTTCTTTACGAAGTTGCCCACTGCCTTTCCCGCGTCGACGGCATCGTCGAAGCTTTCTTTTCCCTGATTACCGACGTCACGCCATGCCTTGACGTAAGTTGCCGTTGCGTCGTTTGCTGCCTTATATGTTGTGCGAACAGTGTCCTCGCCAGCCTTCTTCACAGTTTCGAGAACGTCGCCATTGGCCTTTTTCAAGGTCCGGGCAGTGTCGTTGGCAGCTTTCTGAATTGTCGTTAGGGTGTCGCCGCCGAATTGCTGAACAGTTACTCCAATCACCGGAACAGCACCAAGAGTCGGATCGATACGAGTTCCGCCCACTACACCGCCGCCACAGGTGTCGCAAACTCTCACAGGACCTACGGAAATGTCGAAGGCTGAGGATGGAGATGAGATTGGCATCAATAGGAAGAGCGATACAATCACGAGGCATCCATCATAGCGGCGCATGTGCTCCCTCCCGTGCTCTGACCAGTGGCCGAGTAAAAACCCTTTGTTCGCTTTAAGAGGCCATTACAGCTAAAGTATCAGGAAATTGGGAATTTTAAAAGCCAGTCCCTTCTCCCGCAACTATGGCTCACGGTCCACTTTCGACCCTAGCAGTTGGGTAGAAAATGCGTCGCCTCATTCAAATCATGGAAAGTTTTCTCGACGGATGCCGTTGCTTCAGTGTCCTCTAACTTAGCCACTGAACTCCGCCGCGTCTTCCTCTTTCAGCGCCGCGACCAGCTTGACCGCAGACTCCCAATGCTTGGCAACATCGCTCCGCGTCCTTTCCCGGCTTCGGCTACCGACCGGCAAGCTTCCCGCGATCGCTTTTAAGTCATCAAGTACGGAAGCGATGTGCGGCCACGGGAAATCGGTAGGGTCACCAATATCCCGATCAGCGCCGACGATCATCTCTAACTTGGCGATGACGCCGATGAGCGACGTTGCCGCGACTTCGGGGAGCGAATCCTGAAGCTTGAGAGCTTCGGTCATCGCAAGGACCTCGGCCTCCCGCGCAACTGCATAGTCCCATCGACCGCCGAGAGCGAGTGCTGTCTGGTCTTGAACTCCCGCCGGGGAATCTGGTGTCAATCCCTGAATTCCGGGATTGACCATGATTTGGCTCTCCAACCGCTGCTGCACGCGGCATAGCAGCAGGGAGATGTACCGAGCCATTTGCCAATCGCTCACCAGCAGAAGCGCGGGATCGCGTAGGGCTCCCCGTTGCAATTCCGTATCGTCGCCGGTTGCGGCGAGAACAGTCGACTTTTTCGCTGCCACAGCATGGGCTCCTTCCGTGGGGCAAGTCTCCCGCCATGAGAATACATATTATAGTTGATAAACTTAAAGTGTGTAAACCTCGATTGTCCGACGCATGGACATGCGTCAGCTGGTTGGAAAAAACTTCGCGCGTATTCGGCGGGAGAAAGGCCTGACGCAGGAGGACGTAGAAGCACGCTCTGGATTCAGTCAGCAATATTTGAGCAGCCTCGAACGCGGTCGGCGTAACCCCACGGTGATCACCCTTTACGAACTTGCCCAGGCGCTAGGTGTAAGCCACTTGGAGTTGGTCAAGCCGAGTGACTAACCCTAGCCAGTTTTCATAGGAATACCTGGGCGCAAGCCGCTCGCGAGCGCGCCAATCAAACGGCGCTGTAGCGCGCGAGCGGCGACTTCGCGCCTCATGTCGAACGCTGGCGCTACGTTCGCGACCTCTGGAACAGCAGCTTGCCTTTCGGCCAGAGTGCCTTGCTTGCGGCTGAACGAAAATCAAGCCTTCCGGCGTGCTGATTTCTTGGCAGGCGCGGCGACGGTCTTGCGGCCAAGCCCGCTGGACTTGGCGAGCGCCGATCGTTGGGCCGCATAGTTCGGCGCCACCATGGGATAATCAGACTTCAGCCCCCACTTGGCCCGGTACTCGTCTGGCGTCAGCCCATAGTGCACGCCGAGATGGCGTTTCAGCGATTTGAACTTCTTCCCGTCCTCAAGGCAGATGATGTAGTCAGGGAACACTGATCGCTTCGGATTGACGGCTGGCTCCAGCCTCGGCGCTTCGGGCACAGATGGCTGACCAACACCTGTCAAGGACAAGTGAATTGAAGCGATGAGGTCAGGTAGCCCTGCGACCGGCAGGGGATTCTTGCTTACATAGGCAGACACAATTTCGGCAGTCAGCTCGACTAGGTCGACCGACTGGGCTTCGGGTTGTTCGTTCAACTATTCGCTCCTGTAAGGGATCTGACGGCGCCCCGCGCAACTTTATATGGGCAATTCTTGGGAACTGCCACCGAGCGGATTCGGCATCTGCCACGATGTTGGCGCGAAAGATGCCAGAGTTGATCAGCGATGCAGTAGTCTGCGCCAGGCTCGTCGCTTCAGCTCGGAGGACTGATGCCCTCCCAGGCTTGACGAGGCGGATACCGGTATCGCCCAGCCCTCTGGAAGGAACCCGATCGGAATGACAGCCCGCCCAAAGACCAACCGCCTTAAGCTACCGCCGCTGGTTGCCGGAGAATGGCGAGGAGAGATCGTCGGCTCAGCCAACGTCAATTTTGGCCAGATCGTGCAGCCAGGCCCGCCGCGCCAATCGGTTGAGTTCACCTATGTCATACTGGCTGCATCGCTCATCATGCCGAATACAGCATTCAGATGGCCTGGAATCGTCATGATCATGGCCCCCACGCCCATGAAGACGGAACACCCCGATGCGGGTGCTCTTTTTGAGACCGTTGAGCTGCCATCGCTGAGCCTCTCCCTCGAGGTCACAAGGGAGCAATTTTCGGACATGCTGCCACGTCTCGAGGCACATCGGATCAAGGATTTTCATTTTACGGTAGAGGAAAAGGATGCAGTGGGCAGATGGCCAGTGCGAAGCTGGGGCATGGGCACCACTAGGTTGACAAGCTGATTGGATTCCGCACATGCAGATTACCATCGATCAGTTTGTTTCTCCGCCGTTTACACACCATCCCCGGTCGAATCACCGATCCTTCTCCTGAGACGATCTAAGCTTGGATCGTCCTCTTCTAGGTCATTCAAATCTTCCTGTGTGACCCGCACGACGTGCACAAACCGATCTGCTCGGCGTTCGGGCCAGCGAACACCCGCCTCCATGCGCCAGCCGTCACGTAGTGAAGGACCTTCCATCGCCGCATCCCAGAGCCACTCCACGCGGCGCTCCAGTAAAGCCAGGTCGCGAAGCGGATCCCAAGACCACCGGACTGAGTAGGAACGGTCGCTGTTCTCAACGAGCAGTGCCATGAAGTAGCGATCTGCATGCCGCTCGGCCTTCTCACGCTCCAGCTCCGACCAGTAAAGACGTTCGGCGGTTAAGCTCTTCACCTCGATGTGCCATTCCTCGCCAGCTCGCGACAGAAGGACGTCGGTCTCGCGCAACCGATCGTCTCTGACGTTCGCCGTGCATAACCAAGAGGTATCTAGATTGTGAACGATTTGCTGCATGAGCCACGCCTCCGCCCGCATTCCCCGGGCGGCCACGGCTTTGGCGACTTCGGCAGCCTCGCGTCCCGTCCGTCTCGCCTGCTCATCTTGATTGCGGCCGCCACCGAACAGCTTCTTGCGGGTCAAATGACCCTTAGGCCGTCCTCCACCAGAGCGACGGGCGTTGTCGTTCCCAAGGTCGCCTCTCTTGTTGAGACCGTCGTCCACGCTGGAGGCGTCCTCCTCCGATGTGCCGTCTTCGCTTTCGTCTTCCTCGTCATCGAACGAATCGAGACCCTGGGCACCGTCACCTTCGCTCTCGTCGTCAGTACTTGATTGGGGAACGTTGGTTTCGGCCCCGCCGTCGGTGTCGTCCTCCTCATCCCCGGCCTCTTCAAAATCATACATGGCCTCTTTGATCCGGTATCCCGGGATACCGTCGTCGGCAAGGATGGCCGCGATTTCGTCGCGCCGCGCCTTGAGAACCTTCGCGAACCGGTATTTCAGGTCCGCAGCGTGGCCGCCAAAGCCCTCAGCTAACGCCGCCGCCACAGCTTCCCATTGATCCGGGGCCTGGAGGCTGATGAGCCACTCGGTCCCGTTGTTGTAGGACGCCGAGCTTCTGTCGGCGAGCAGCTGACCCTCGATCGAGATACGGAGCCGGAGATCTTGAACCGCGATCAGGCGCGGAATAGATTTCAGTGGCTGCGCTTTGGTCGCGCATATGGCGGCAAGCGCCCCGCGTCGGCTTGCCACCCTGCTCTCCATGAATTTCGTGCGTCTTTCAGGAGCTGACTCATAGCTTGGCTCCACCTCAAGTAACTCGGACGCTGGGCGCACACCGAGCGCCTGGACCGCACCCATACCTCGTTCTAGGCGTACAGGGAGGATCGCCTTTCCGAGCAGCCCAAGGCCGTTGAGCACCTCTTGGTTTTCGAAGCGGCCTTTGTCGATCCAAAGCGTGTTCGCCGACTTCTCGACGACCACCTCGTCCTGTTGTCCTGGCCGTATTGCCGCAACCCTTGTGATCTTCGACGTTCCGTTGGGACGGCTTGCGGTGCGCAGGAGGGCATCATAGAAATCGCGCACCGATTTCGGCGACGGGATCTCGCCGGCCTCAATGTCTGCTAGAACCTTGTCGGACCAAGCGCACCAGGTGGCCCAATCGGTCGGCAAGGAGCTCCGGACGCCGAGGCGGTCGACGAAGGTCGCCTTCGAGGCGGCGCGCCTCAGAGCATTGGTGGTGCCAACGTCGAGAATCGGCGTTATCCCCGGTACGCCCTTCCCGGGCCAGAACAGTTCATGAGGCGCCAGGCGATCGCCACGGCGCCCGCCGAAGGGCCGCTGCGGAAGATAGCGCTCCTGTCGCATCTGGTAGTTGGCAAACGAAGTGAAGGGCGAAGGCGCATGGGTCCGGTCAGCGCTGTTCGTCTTGCGCCACCGAGCGAAGAGTCCCGCCGCCGCGGTAGAGAGCGTCATCATGCAGGTTGCGACGTGCGAAGGCCCAAGACCTTCGAGTGCCGCGGGGAAGTGCTCAACATACCATTCCTGATTGATGTAATTTAGGCCGCGATCCGTCAACGACTGCCAGAACCGTGAGTAGGCCGGATCCATCCTCAGCGAACCATTTCGTGGTACCAGCTGGATTTTGGGCTCCCATGCCACGCCGAGAAATCGCAGAAGCGCCTTCCATCGCTTCAATCCGAAGAGGACAGTTGCTTGGCGGGGCATCCCGACGACGTAGCGATCGGAAACTCCTTTGAAGTACGCGGCAAGCTCCGGGGGCGCGCCTAGGTCACGGTTCGCATACGCCTTGACCGCCGGTACCCAACCGTCCTTTGTCGGCACCCGCACGACGCTGGCCAGTGCATGGCGTACACTGGTATCCTCGAAGCGCTCGACGAAGGCTTCTTGGAGGCCGAACTCCGGCACCTTCACCCATTTCTCGATCAGCCCGAGGGTCTCGAAGCCGTGTGCTTCCCAATCCTCGTCGCCCCAGGCCTTGAGCATCGCGACCAAAGAGCGCTTGAGCCAATCGTCTGCGGATTGGAGCAACCGACCCGTAAGCAACGGTGCCCAGCGCGCGGTTGCAGCCGAATCGTAGCCGTTCAACAGCTCTTCGGCGTCTAGATGAAGCGTGTCGGCCGGTAGCCATGTAGGCCATTCCTCCGGCCGATGGCGGAGCAGACCCGGCGCCTGATTGAGCGCACGAAACGTCCCTTCGGCAGTCGGCCAAATCTGCGCATGCGCGAGCGTCTGCATGACCGCGTTCTGCTGCGTTGATGCTAGGCAAGCTGAGTAGACAATTCTCAGTGCCTGTACAGCAGCATCAAGGCTCAATGCCTTCGTTCGGCCGAGAATCTCGGCGTAATCGACCGGTCGGAGCGGCTGGGCATCGAATGGAGACCTTAGTTCGCCGAAGACGGGCGTGAGCGCCGGTACAGCGAGCCTATTCTCGCGAGCCAGTTTTGACGGCACGATACCGTCGAACTCGTGCTCCCAAACCCTGCATTCGGCCGGCTTCACCTTTCCGCCACCGAGCACAGGGATAAAGTCTGCCTCAGTCACCGCCCGGGCGATTGCTTGCTGGATGAGCCGATCCGGTCGCTTAACGCGACCGCTTTTCGTCGCACGGACGATGTCGGCGAACAGCCTTACGGCCGAGGTCGCTGGAATGTCGCGGATGACTTGGAGGACGAGCCCTTGAAGCTGCTCCCGCACCAACGGATCGTAGTTATCAGCACGGATGCTGTTCCGGTTGCTAGTAAGGGCGAACGAGCCGTGTACGAGGAACCTAGCAGCAATAGTTTCTGTCGTCGGGAAGAAGACGTGTACAGGGATTTCCGCGGCGGCCGGACCGGCAATCCCGTCGTGGATTGGCACCGCGATGGCGGCGCTGAGGCTCTTCGAGTGCTCTGATGGAGCAGTGGCAAGAGCGCTCCAGATACGCCATTCGCTCGAGACGACAACGTCTCGCCGCATGATCGACAGCATGGCCGGTGAGTTCCGCAGCGTCGCGCCACGTTGGCGCGCGACGGACAGTCTCATCGTTTGCTGGCCGTGCTGCTCCACGAGCACGGTGTCAATGTGGCGGCAGAGAAGCAGAAAATGAGGATCCAAGGATTCGAGCCTGGCCAAGATTGAATCCCTGCCCTTTAATCTGAACGGCAGGCGGATGACCGTGGCATAGCCGGCACGGATCAGACCGGCCGCCTCTTTATCGCGCTCGATCCGATGCGGCAGCCTGAATGTCAGGGGGGGCGCATCGGCTTGGATCGCCTCCAACGCAGCCTTGGATATTTCTGCGTCGAAGCCAAAGTCGAATGGGCCCGAATGGATACTCGGACGATCACTTATCTCCAAGACGGATTTGAAGCCCAGGCCTTTTGCGCCAATAAGATCCGCCGAGCTCGTCCCGCTGGGAGCCAGCGCGTCGTCCGCATTCTGCAGCAACTCCCACAGCGATCGTCCCGCATAGTCTCGGCTCGTCTCATCCTCGTGGTTTGCGTCCTCCTGAAGTTGGTCACGATCGATCCGGTAGACCTCAAGACGCCGCTCTCGGATCGCGTCCACAAGTTTCCTGTCGGACACGTCGTCGAGCGTCTCTCCGAATCCACGGGCAGCCTTGGCGCTCAAGTTTTCGCGGCAAATTGATATGACGCCGCGGCGGTCAAACCGCCGTCCGTGATTAGCGACGTACAATGCATTATCGGTGATGCGGAAAAGAAGCGTTCGAACGCCGGCCTCTGTCGGCCGCGGTGGGCTCATGCAACTCCTCCCCCGAGCAACCGGAACTCTCGGTCCGAATCGACCTTGGTTGTGACAGCGCCGTTGACTTTTGCCGCCGTCAGCCCAAACCGCAGGATGGCATTGCTGATGCCCGGAAGTAGCGACTGGCGCACGCCACTATGCGGCAGCCAGGCCAGATTGAATCCATGCGTTGCCGTTCGTTCGCTCCATTTCGTTAGAAGCATCTTTCCCCCCCACGCCCCGTCTAATGGTTAGCCTTCATCGCGCAAACGCAAAAGGCGTCAAATGCTGGTCGTGCTCCCAAATTCGAAGTAGCCGGCCTACGGAGGCGAGTCCTTCGCATTCGACTATTCTCATAGCGTGAGTGACGGAACGCGCGACGTACCTGACCGGCGCACACTTTGCCAAGCCCCTGAAACAGATCGAAAAACGCCGTCGCAGCAATGTGTGATTTAGACCTGCACATTGCAAAATGGAACCATAAGTTATTGAAAATAAACGACCGCAGACACGCAGCACATTGCTGCCTTTTATCTTGCCATCTTAATCGGTTGTGCTTCCGGTGAGCTTTTCGACATCGTCGTTCCTCTCTTTTGGTGCGAT
>NZ_JAIUGQ010000032.1:0-82774 GCF_020164715.1 Mesorhizobium sp. ESP7-2 | reverse complement strand
CGTTCGGGACGAGGGGGTCGCAGGTTCAAATCCTGCCACTCCGACCAGAAAAAACAATGTGTTAGCGCATCCCGACTTTGGCGCCACCCTAGATTCACCTGAGATAGAGCTCTGGTCCGGGCTGATGCCTGTTCCTTCGGGACAGGAAACGGACACGAAATCCCTTTCCTCTCACGACGCATGGGCAACGAAGTTCCTCCCATCGTGCCGGTCAATCCGCGGGGGCGTTCGCTGTCACTGATCACACTCCGACGGGGCGCGCGGTGTGCGTCGTCGCCTAGCGGAGGCCGAAAAAGCTCAATATCGCTATCACGATGACCACCGCTCCCACGAGCCAAATTATATTGTTCATGATCTCTCTCCTGTTGCTCGATGAGCCCGCGCCTCTGGCCGAGGACGCGGGCCGATCAGCCTTTGCCTGCTGATCTTCAGCGGACCTCAAACCGTGATGCCTGCTGTCGAGATAAAACCATTAGTTTTACCTAATGTTCCGCCGCTGACAGGATTTCGAAATGGCCGAGCGGACTGCTTTTGTGGGGCAGAGACAGATTGGTCCTCACAGCACCAGCCGCGCTTGCCTGCCCGCGCGGACGACGGACGACGGACGATGCGGCAGCGTAACTGCCCGGGAGGACCAATCGTAATTGTAGAAAAGGCGATATCGCGATCATCCCTGAGCTAGGAACCGCAGGAGTCTACCGCCGAATATTGCGATTTTTCTCCAGGTCTGGTCGCGCGATGCGATGGCCGGCCCTTCGCGTTGCCCCAGGTCCCGGTTGTCCCGCGAAACCCGGAACCAAAGAGATCAGCAGCAGTTGTATCCAACGAAGGGCTAATCAAGGCATTGGAGAAATTGCAATGAAAACAATGATCATTTGCGCCTTGGCGCTTTCGGTGGGAATGCCCACCCTGGCTTCGGCCGCCGAGGCTGACGTTGTCATCAGGACCCATCATCGACATCATAACCACGTCAGGATCATCAATGAGGAGGGCCAGCGGCTCCATCACCGTCACCACGGAACCATCGCCTTCTACGACCAGGGGCGTAGGCATCATCGTCGAGATACCGTCGTTGTCACCGGCTCCGTCTCCACTCACCGCCACCATCGTCCGGTGGTAATGGAAAACGGCGGTTACTGATCGCCGCCTGGTGGCTCGGCTCTCGATCAAGCCTGGCCACCAGACGACTTTTCCCTGGCACGCTACACGCGCACGCTTCATGCGCGGTCCGGGCTCCGCGCCGGCAAGACCCTTGCGTCTTGGTGCAAGACTTAAGTCCCTCGTCCCACCAGACCGAAGCCCAGCCCTGGAACGTTTGCCCGCGCTCCAAGTTCGGTTGATTGGGCGCAAGGGCCATCAAAACGAAGCGGAAATGGATGACCACCACAATCTCGAATCGTGACAACGCAAGATCCGATGCCTTGCAGCTGCGAGTGGCAGATCTCAGGAGCAGGATGCGCGACGCGCGCATCACCGAGGGCGAAATCAAGACCTTCCAAAAGGTCGCGGCCGTAATGGAGGACGGTCAAGGCCGGATCGATGGCGACGATCTGATCGCCGCATCCTTCGTTATCGACGTGGTGGCGGATACGACATGCCCTGAATGACCATGCCAACAATCAGCAGGCTTTTTGACTCCCATGCCGAAGCAGCCCGGATCGCCGGCAACCTTCTGGCGGCCGGGGTTCCTCGCGTACAGATCGCCATCATCGGGCCCTACCACGACGAGATCGGCGTCCTGAAGTCTCCCGCCGTCATGCTTGGCGCTGCCGCCGGGCTGTTGGCGTGCCTGGGCGCTTTTGCTGTTTACGACATCAATTCTTTCCCAACCAGCCTGTCGGCGATAGCCCTGACAGGCATGTTCTGCGGCTGCGTCCTCGGCGGGTTGCTCGGAGCCTTGGTCGCGGACACCGGAAGGCCTGAGCGTCGAAGCGTCGGCGAAGGGATTGTTCTGGTGACGGCCCATGTCGATGAGAACGCGACCGATATTGCCCAAATGGTGCTCGGCGGCGGTTGTGTCCCCGTGAACGGATTGGCCGCCGAAGCAGCATAATAATTTCGATGACATTGAATAGACGGCCGAGCGCGAGCACTGGCCGGCTGTTCAAATTTTGACGAAATGGGCATCGGCCCTAGTTTGATCGATGAATATGAGGGAGCCGGTAAAACGGCGAACCGGACGCGGACATGAATTTGATCTCGACGACAGGGTCGGCACCGGTTCTTCTGGCTGCGATGTCTCTTGTTGCCGGATGCTCATCAATGGGCAGGGCGGCCGATCCGGCCAAATACGAGAGCATGACCTGCACGGAGCTCAACAGCGCCGTGGGAAGCAACGCGAGCGACATCTCGCAAGCCGCGATCACCCGCGGCAAGGTCGCCAACACCAGCGTGCCGCGTTGGCTGCTTGGCGGAACGAGCGTGAAGATGGCGGTCGCCAACCGTGAAACGGCCAGGATCGACCAGTTGAAGCGACAGCAGGATGCCGCTGTCGCCGTACGCGCACGCAAGTGCGCGGCCGGCTGAGCGAACAGGCCTCACCTACAGTGGCTTATCACGCGCTCAACCGGAATCGCGTGACGTCGATCGCGGCATTCATCAGCGTCTGCGTATAAGGCGCTTGCGGGTTGCTGAAGATGGCCTCGGTCGGCCCCTCCTCGACGATCTTGCCTTGCTTCATGACGATGATGTAATCGGCCATGGCGCGCACCACCGCCAGGTCGTGGCTGATGAACAGGTAAGACAGTTCGTGGTCGGCCTGAAGCTTGCGCAGCAGTTCCACGATCTGTTTCTGCACCGAGCGGTCGAGCGCCGAGGTCGGCTCGTCCAGCACCACCATCTTCGGCTTCAGGATCATGGCGCGGGCAATGGCGATGCGTTGCCGTTGTCCGCCGGAAAATTCGTGCGGGTAGCGGTTGCGGGCGTTGGGGTCGAGCCCGACTTCGCGCAGGGCCTCGACCGCACGCTGGTCGCGCTGCTTTCCCGAAAGGTTCGGCTCATGCACCAGCAGCCCTTCGGTGATGACCTGGCCGACGGTCATGCGTGGCGACAGCGAACCGAAGGGATCCTGGAAGACGAGCTGCATCTGGCGCCGCAGGGGCCGCATCTGCTGCCGGTCGGCCGTGGAAATGTCGCGATCGCCGAACCGAATGAGCCCATCGCTCGGCAACAGCCGCAGCAAGGCGCGGCCGAGCGTCGATTTGCCCGAGCCGGATTCGCCGACGATGCCGATGGTCTGGTTGCGTTGCAACCGGATCGAGATGTGATCGACCGCACGCAGCATCAGCGGTTCACCGGCGAGAAACCCGCCGCCGATCCTGAATGTGACTTCGACATTCCTGCCTTCGAGCACCACGGGCGCGTTGGCTGGCGGAGGCGCCTTGGTTCCCGTCGGCTCGGCCGCCAGCAGCATCTTGGTGTAGGCATGCTGGGGGTTGGCGAAGATCGCTTCCGCCTCGCCTTCCTCGACGACCTCGCCCTGGCGCATGACGTAGACCCGGTCGGCGAAGCGCCGCACGATGCCAAGATCGTGGGTGATGAAGACGATCGCCATGCCGAGCTTGCGCTGCAGCTCGGCCAGAAGCATCAGGATCTGTGCCTGGATGGTCACGTCGAGCGCCGTCGTCGGCTCGTCGGCGATCAGGATGTCGGGGTCGTTGGCGAGCGCCATGGCGATCATCACGCGCTGGCGCTGGCCGCCGGACATCTCGTGCGGATAGGATTTCATCCGCCGTTCCGGATCGGGAATATGGACGAGCCGCAGCAGCTTGAGCGCCTCTTCATGCGCCTCTGTGGCGCTCAGGCCCCGATGCCGGCGTATCGGCTCGATCAGCTGGTTGCCGATCGAATAGAGCGGATCGAGCGAGGTCATCGGTTCCTGGAAGATCATGCTGATCTTGCGGCCGCGGACCTTGTTCAGCTCGGATTTGCTCATTGTGAGCAAGTTTCGGCCGCGATAGTCGACATGGCCCGACGCTTCGCCGTTGGAGGCCAGCAGGCTCATCGCCGCCATCATCGTCTGGCTCTTGCCGGAGCCGGATTCGCCGACGACGGCAACGGTTTCGCCCGCGTTGACGTGGATGTTGATACCCTTCACCGCCTCGACCGCGCCATCGAGCGTGCGGAAGCGGACGCGCAGGTCCTTGACGCTGAGGATCGTTTCGGGAGTGGCCATGTCAGCGATCCCCATCTTTATCGATCCCTCGGGTCGAGTGCGTCGCGCAGGCCGTCGCCGACGAAGTTCAGGGCGAACAGCGTCGAGACGAGGAAGAAGGCGGGAAACAGGAGCAGCCAGTTGGCAGTGCCGATGTTCTTGGCGCCGACCGAGATCAGCACGCCCCAGCTGGTCATCGGCTCCTGGATGCCGAGACCGAGGAACGACAGGAAACTTTCCAGGATGATGACCTGCGGCACCAGCAGCGTCATGTAGATCACCACGGGGCCAAGCAGGTTGGGGATGACATGGCGCAGCAGGATGCCGCGCTGGCCGATCCCCATGGCTTCCGCCGCCTGGACATATTCCTGCCGGCGAATCGACAGCGCCTGCCCGCGCACGATGCGCGCCATGTCCAGCCACAGCACCGCACCGACCGCCAGGAACATCAGCACGAAGTTGCGGCCGAAGAACACCACCAGCATGATGACGAAGAAGATGAACGGCAAGGAATAGAGCACATCGACGATGCGCATCATCACCTCGTCGACCTTGCCGCCGGAAAAGCCGGCGGCGGCGCCATAGATCACACCAATCACCACCGCCACGATGCCCGCGAGCAGGCCGATGGCAAGCGAGATGCGCCCGGCCATCAGCGTGCGCGACAAGAGATCGCGGCCGGTGTTGTCGGTTCCGAACAGGAAATACTGCTGCTTGACCGATGCGCTCATCGTCACTTCGAGGCCGTCGGGCGACTTGCTCTCGATCTTGGTGTCGTCGAAGGCATCGGACCGGTCGAGGTAGCGGATGTTGCGGTCGTCGATCGGCTTGGTCGACTTGACCGTGACGAAGACCTGATTGCCCTCCTGGTGCCACTCCTTGATGTCGACCCGCATGCGTTTGATCGCTTCGGTGAGCGCCGTCTCGATCATATCGGGTTTCGGGTAGGCCGACAGGCTTGGCGGCATGCGCACATAGTCGGCGTAGATGGTCGTGTATTGATGCGGCACGAACCAGGGGCCGAAGACGCTGACGAACCCGATCAGAACGAGGTAGTAGAGGCTGAACATGGCGGCGCGGTTGGCCTTGAGGCGCGCCCAGGCATCGCCCCAAAGGGAACGACCAACGATGGCGGGAGCCGTGGCTGCGATGTCAGTCATAGCGCACCCTCGGGTCGACGACCGCGTACATGACGTCGACGATCAGGTTGAAGACGATGGTGAAAATGGCGATCACCACCACCGTTCCCATCACCAGCGTGTAATCGCGGTTGAGCGCGGCATCGACGAAATAGCGGCCGACGCCCGGAATGGAGAAGATCGTCTCGACGATGACCGACCCGGTCAGCAGCGCCGCCGCCGCCGGGCCGGTGAAGGAGACGATCGGCAGAATGGCGCCGCGCAGCGCGTGCTTGACCACCACCGACCAGTCGGAGAGGCCGAGCGCGCGCGCCGTTCGGATATGATGGGATCGCAGAGATTCGATCATCGAGCCGCGCATCAGGCGGGCAACGATGGCGATCTGCGGCAAGGCAAGCGTTAGCACCGGACCGATCTTGTTTATGAAGGCGCCGTCGCCCCATCCCCCGATCGGCAAAAGCTTCCAGGTCAGCCCGAAGACGAGTTGGATCACCGGCGCGATGACGAAGGTGGGGATTGTGCTGCCGGCGGTCGCCAGCGCAATCACCGTATAGTCGCCAAGCTTGTTCTGGTTGAGCGCGGCAATGGTGCCGAGCACGCTGCCGAGCAGGAGCGCCAGGGTCAGCGCCGAGGCACCGAGCTGGACGGAAATGGGCAGGCCCTTGGCAAACAGTTCGGTGACGGTGAAGTCCGGCATGTTGTAGCTCGGGCCGAAATTGCCGCGTAAGAGATTGCCGAGATAGTGGACATATTGCAGCCAGAGCGGATCGTTGAGGCCGAACTGGGCTTCAAGATTGGCCTTGATCTCGGGGCTCAGCCCCCGCTCCTGGTTGAATGGACCGCCTGGCGCGACGCGCATCAGGAAGAACGCCATCGTCACGATGACGAACAGCGTCGGGATGGCGGTCAAAAGCCGCCGGAATACGTATCGCAGCATCGGTGCCCCGCTTGATCCGGAGCACGCGCGTCCACTCGGACGATTGCGCTCCAGCCTTCAAATCTTCGCACCGAACCTTCCGAAAACCGATTCCGTTTCCCGGGCCGATGCGATGGCAAACCAGCGCCGCCGCGCATTCGGTTGCGCGGCGGCTTGGCCAGGGATCAGTCCTTGCTGATGAAGCGAGACGGATGCACGTCCATCACGTTGTCGACGAAGCCATGCAGCTTCGAGGAAACGATGTCGTGGTAGCTGTAGTAGAGAAGCGGGATCTGGCCGACATCGTCGATGAGGATGCGCTCGGCCTCGGAGAGGTCCTTCATGCGCTCTTCAGGCTTTCCGCCGGCGGCCGCGGCCTTGTCCATTGCCGCTTCGAACGCGGGGCTGTTGTAGTTCGAATAGTTGTTGCCGCTGGCCTTGCGTGTGATGCCGAGGAAAGTTTCCGGATCCTTGTAGTCGGCAATCCAGCCGGCACGCGCCACGTCATAATCACCCTTTTGCTCGAGGAATGAGTAGTGGGTCTTGGTGTCGGTGTTGAGCAGCGTGACGTCGACGCCAAGCGGCTTCAACTGCTCCTGGATCGCCACCGCCGTGTTCTTGTGATTTTCCGAGGTGTTGTAGCGGATCTCCATCTTCAGCGGATGCTCGGGCGTGTAGCCAAGCTTCTCGAGGATTTTCTTGGCCGCGTCCTCGCGGTCGATCTGCGGCATGTCGGCGTATTTGGCCATTGCGGGCGTGTAGCCCTCGATGCCGGGCGGCACCATCGAATAGCCGGGCAGCATCGAGTTCTGCCAGACCTTTTCGGCGATGAAGTCACGGTCGATCGCCATCGAGATGGCATTGCGCAGTTCGGGGTTGTTCCACGGCGCCTTGTCGGTCTTGATCGCATAATAGTAGGTGCCGAGATACGGCCCGACATGGATCTGGTCGCCGAACTTGGTCTTGAGGTCGGCGAGTTGTTCGGTCGGCAGATCGTCGTAGGAGTCGAGTTCGCCGGCCTCGAAGCGCTTCATCGCCGATGAACGATCCTCGGTCGGAATGTAGTTTACAACGTCGAACTTGACCGTCGCGGCGTCCCAGAATTTCGGATTCTTGACCAGTTTCATGTGATCGTTGGGAACCCATTCGGCCAGCGTATAGGCGCCGTTCGAAACCAGGTTGCCGGGCTTGATCCAGTCGGCGCCGAGCTTTTCAATCGAGGCCTTGCTGACCGGATAGGTCGCCTGATGGGTCAGCATCTCCAGGAAGTAAGGCGTCGGCGCTTTCAGCGTCACTTCCAGGGTGTTGGCGTCGATCGCCTTCACACCCATCTCCTCCGGCTTGCCCTTCTTGGTGTTGACGTCCTCCGCACCCTTCACCGGGTACAGCATCGATGCGTATTCGGCGCCGGTCGCCGGGTCCTCCAGCCGGCGGAAGGAGTAGACGAAGTCGTCAGCCGTCACCGGGCTGCCATCCGACCACATGCCATCCTTGCGCAGCTTGAAGGTGTATACCGTGCCGTCATCCGATACCGTCCAGCTTTCGGCGGCGCCCGGGATGACGTTGGCCTTCTCATCCTGCATGACCAGTCCCTGGAACAGGTCACGCAGCACATTGGCCTCGTAGACGGTCGAGGTCTTGTGCGGGTCGACCGACTCCGATTCAGCCGCGGTGCCCCTGTTGTAGACGCTCTCGGCGAAGGCCGGGGCCATGAACGTGCCGGCAGCCAAGGTCATGGTCGTGGCGAATACCGTCGCCTTCAGCATGTTTTTCAGCATGAAGTTCTCCCTGTCGGCGCTGCCATCGGCGCGCCTTTGCGTGTTGACGCCCCGGAACCGATGTCTGGTTCCTTTGAGCGCGCCGCCGGTTCCCTCCGGCGGCTGGTGGCAGGAGACTAGACAGGAGGTAAGCTCTTTTCAACCGAGTACTGATTGACCCTAAGTCAATCCCCGTTATCGAAGAAGCAACGGCTAAATTAGAATGTCATTTTCAATCGGCCACACCCTTTGGTTGTGCCCGGAGTTTTCGCTTTTTGCATGCGAACTTGAGCATGCTGGCGCCATGGTTCACTACCTCATTTCCAAGGCCCGAAGGCGCCAATTCCGAACAGACAATTCGGGAACCTCAGCGGTCGAGTTCGCCCTGCTGTCGCCGCTCTTCATGCTTCTCTTGCTCGGGATGGTTGCATACGGCATCTATTTTGGAGCAGCCAACTCGATCCAGCAAATTGCAGCCGACGCTGCCCGTACGGCCCTTGCCGGGGTGAACCAAACCGAACGGCAGACGCTCGTGGCCAGCTACCTCGCCAACAACGGCAGCGGTTACCCCTTCGTGGACGCCAGCAAACTGATCTACCAGGCCAATGACAGCGTGGCCGACGGAAGCCAGTTCGTGGTGTCCATCTCCTACGACGCCCGCAACCTGCCGATCTGGAATCTGTTCCTGGGCATAGCGATGCCAGGGACGACCATCAAGCGTCAGTCAACGATCAGGGTCGGGGGTATCTGAATGCCGCAGCGGGCGGGCAAGGGCATCGGCCGGCTTGCACGGTCGATGGTAGGAGACAGGAAGGCGAACTTCGCCGTCATGACCGCATTGAGCGCTCCGGTTGCATTGGCGCTGGCAGCTGTGGCCATAGATGAAGCCTCCATCTACACCGAGCGCCGGGAAGCCCAGGCGATGGTCGACCTGGCGGCGATCACCGCCGCCTCGAACATCAACAACGTCAACACAGCGGTCGTCACCACGCTCACCGACAACGGCATGCCGGGCGTCGTCGTTCAAGGCTCGGGCCAGACCATCCCAGCAGCCGCCGGGAAGACGGTGGTGACGGTTACGCAGGGCCGATATGCGTCATCGACCGCCAATGTCGGCCAGCGCTTCCAGGCGGGCGTGACGCCTTACAATGCCGTCCGGGTCACTTTGGCGAAGATCCCCAAGCGCTACTTCGCAAGCTCGCTGATTCCCACTCCGGTCATCGGCACCCAAGCGACCGCCAGCATGACGCCGCAGGCGACATTCTCGGTCGGGTCGAGATTGCTCAGCGTGAATGGCGGCATCCTCAACGCACTTTTGAGCGGACTTCTCGGCGGCAACATCTCGCTCAGCGTCATGGATTACAACGGGCTGATCTCGGACGATGTCAGCGTGCTTTCCTTCGTCGGTGCGCTCGGCACACAACTGAACATCACGGCCGGCACCTATTCCGACGTTCTGGCCTCGAAGGCGACCGTCGGCCAGATCGCCACGGCCATGGCCAATGTTCCTGGCCTCGGCAACACCGCCAAGGTCGCCCTGCAGACCATCGCCTCCAAGTCGACCAGCACCGTCAAGATACCGCTCAGCAGTCTTGTCGACCTTGGTTCCGTCGGCAGCCTGGGCCTTGGGCAACAGCCATCCGGCCTTGGCGTGGACGCAAGCGCCATGGGGATGCTGACGGCGGCGGCCGTACTCGCCAACGGCACCAACCAGGCCGCGGTCGATCTCGGCGCCACCATCCCGGGACTGCTCTCCACCAAGCTCAGCATCGCCATCGGGGAGCCGATCCAATCCTCGCCATGGCTGGCGCTCGATGGCATCGGCACTGTCGTGCGGACCGCCCAGACCCGTGTCAAACTGACGGCCTCGGTCGGTATCGGCACGCCCGGCCTGGCCGGCGGCATCAGCCTGCTCGCAGTCAATCTGCCGCTCAACGTGGAAGTCGCCTATGCCGAGGCCAAGCTGACCGACATCACCTGTCCGACAGGGCCGTCCAGCATCAGCGTTTCCATCGCCGCGCACCCCGGCATTGCCCAGTTGAACCTGGCCAACAGCAACAATCCGTCCGGCTTCGCCGATTTCAGCCAGCCGCAGACCTTTACGAACGCGGACATCGCCGATGTTAAGCTGCTGTTGATGCCGTTGATTCAGGTGATGGGTTCGGCCGCGACCGCGATCACCAACAACAGCCCGCAGACCCTGACCTTCAACGCGACCGACATCGCCAACAAGACGGTGAAGACCGTTTCGACGCGAAACATCTCGCAGTCGCTCACCACGTCGCTGGTCAACAACCTGTCGCTTTCGGCCAATGTGCTTGGCCTTGGGATCGATGTGACCGCCCTGCTCGGAACAGTCAAACCAGCGGTGGTGGCCCTGCTCAACACCGTGACGGCTCCGGTCGACGACCTGCTCTACAATGTGCTGTCAGTCCTGGGCGTCGGTGTCGGCCAGGCCGACGTGCGCGTCACCGGTGCGACCTGCGGACGGGCAGTGCTCGTTCAGTAGGACCGCTTGGCCACAACCGAAGCGCCAATCAGTCGAGCCGACCGAGGAAGCAGCCGAGAGCCGGCAGCGAGAGCGCGTTTTCCCCAACAGCCGCAGTGCCGCCCGGGACGGCCGCGACAGTTCCGATATCCTCAGGCAACGGCCAAGTCGCCGGCTCTCCGGCGAAATTGAAGACACAGAGCAGCCTTTCTCCGCCACCCTCGCGGATGAAGGCGAGCACGTCGCCCTCGGTGTCGAGAAAGCTGATCGACCCACCGACCAGCGCAGGGTGCTGTTTACGCAAAGCGAGCGCCGAGCGGTAGGCCGACAGCACTGATTGCTCCTCGCCGTTCTGCACATCGACCGCGCGGGCGCGATGGCTTGCCGGCACAGGCAGCCAGGGTTTTGCGGTGGAAAAGCCCGCATTGTCGGTGCCTGCCTCCCAGACCATCGGCGTGCGGCAGCCATCCCTGCCCTTCACGCCGGGCCAGAAACGGATGCCGACGGGGTCGCGCAGATCCTGGTAGGCAAGCTCGGCTTCCTCAAGGCCGAGCTCCTCGCCCTGATAGAGGCAGATCGAACCGCGCAGGCAGGCGAGCAGCATGATCGAGAATTTGGCCACCAGGTCGGGATCGCCACCCGGCCGCGTCCAGCGGCTGACATGGCGCACCACGTCATGGTTGGAAAATGCCCAGCAGACCCAGCCGTCGGCAACCGCGCTTTCGAAGGCCTCGACACAGCCGCGTACATGCGCCGCCGAAAACTGCGAACCGAGCAGGTCGAAAGTGTAGCTCATCTGAAGCTTGTCGCCGCCGGAGGTGTAGGCGGCGAGCGTCTGCAGCGAGCGGCCTTCATCGCCGATCTCGCCGACGGCGGCGCGGCCCTCATACTCGTCCAGCAATGCCCGGAAGCGCTTGAGGAACGCCAGGTTTTCCGGCTGCGTCTTGTCGAACAGATGCTCCTGATAGAGGTAGGTATTGGTCTCCGTGTTGGTGCCGGCAACGCTCGAAGCCAAGGGCGGATTGCTGCGCAGCCAGCGGTCGTGGACATAATAATTGACCGTGTCGAGCCGGAAGCCGTCGACACCGCGCTCCAACCAGAACCGCACCGTGTCCAGCAACGCGTCCTGGACGTCCGGGTTGTGGAAATTGAGATCCGGCTGCGAGGCGAGGAAATTGTGCATGTAATATTGCCGACGGCTCGCGCCCCACTCCCAGGATGGTCCCCCGAAGACCGACAACCAATTGTTGGGCGCGCCGCCGTCTGGCTTTGCGTCGGCCCAGACGTACCAGTCGGCCTTGGCATTGTCGCGGCTGGCGCGGCTTTCGATGAACCATTCATGCTTGTCGGATGAATGCGACAGCACCTGGTCAATGACGATCTTCAGGCCGAGCCTGTGCGCTTCGGCAACCAGCGCGTCGAAATCCGCCAACGTGCCGAACATCGGGTCGACGTCGCGATAATCCGATACATCATAGCCCATGTCGGCCATCGGCGACTTGAAAAAGGGCGACAGCCAGACGGCATCGACGCCGAGCGAAGCGATATGGGCGAGCCTCGACGTGATGCCGCCGAGATCGCCGCTACCATCGCCGGTGGTGTCCTGGAAAGAGCGCGGATAGACCTGGTAGATGACGCAGCCTCGCCACCACTCGGCTCCCTGCTCCACATTCTCACCGGTCATCAAAAACCCTCCTTGCGCCGCCGTTTCCGGTCCGGCGCTCGATCATGAAATTGACGCTGCGGCCCGGCAGCGGGCGCAGGAGGTCGATCGCCTGCGTCTCGATTGCCGGGCGCCACCGGAAGCCATCCCGCGCCGGCAAAGTGAAGACGCATTGGCGGCGGTCGCCATTGATCATGACGGCAAGCCTGCCATCCTCGCCGCCAAGCAGCATGACGAGGCGATGCCGGCTGGAGTCGTTCCAGCCGCTCTCGTCTAGCAGCTCCCCGGTTTCGGTCAGCCAAGCGACGTCGGGAACGCCCGAAGCCTCGGGTTCTCCGGTCAGGAAACGCGTGCCCGACAGTGCCGACACCGCCTGGCGAAGTTCCGCCAGCGCCGACGCGTAACGCTCCAGTGCCTGGTCGCGGCCTGCCCAGTCGAGCCAGGTGATGGCATTGTCCTGCGCATAGGCATTGTTGTTGCCCTCCTGGGTGCGGCCGAACTCGTCGCCTGCGGTCAGCATGATGGTGCCGCGAGAGGCGAACAGCGTGGCGAGCAGCGCGCTCTGGTCGTCGAAGCGCGCCTTGATGATCGCCACGTCGTCCGTCTCGCCTTCGGCGCCATTGTTCCAGGACAGGTTTTCGCTATGGCCGTCGCGGTTCTGCTCGCCATTGGCCGCGTTGTGCTTGCGCTCATAGGTGACAATGTCGGCCAGCGTCATGCCATCATGGGCGGCGATAAAGTTCACGCTGCGGCTTGTTGGCTCCCCTGCCCCGTTGAACACGTCGGACGAACCGGCAAGGCGCGTGGCGAGAGCACCGACCATGCCGGCATCGCCGCGCCAGAAACGTCTGACATCGTCGCGGTAGCGATCGTTCCACTCAAGGAACGGGGGCCGGAAATTGCCCAGTTGATAGCCGTTTGCCCCGATATCCCAAGGCTCGGCGATCAGCACGCGATCGCAAAGCAGCGGATCATGGGTGATGGCCCGCAGCAGCGGCGCTTCCGGATCGAAGGCGCCATCGACCCGGCCCAGCACCGGGGCCAGATCGAACCGGAAGCCGCCGACGCCGGCCTGGCGCACGAAATGACGGAGTGTGTCGAGCACCATTTCCCGCACCATCGGATGGTCGCAGGCGATGGTGTTGCCGGTGCCGGTATCATTGACCAGCCCGCCATCCGGCCGGTGCCGATAGTAGGCCTGGTTGTCGAGGCCGCGTAGCGAGAGCGTCGGCCCCAGCCTGTCGCTTTCGCCGGTGTGGTTGAAGACGAGATCGAGAATGGTGCCGATGCCAACCCGGCGCAGCGCGGCGACCGTGTCCTGCAATTCCGTCAGGCCGCCGGGCGCGAGGCGTGGGTCGAGTGCCATGAAGGTGACGGGATTGTAGCCCCAGGCGTTGCTCAAGCCCAGCGGCGGCAGATGCCGCTCGTCGATCGAAGCCGTCACCGGCATCAGTTCAACGGCGGAGACGCAGAGCCTTTGCAGATGCTCGATGATGGCCGGATGGGCAAGTGCGGCGATCGTACCGCGCTGTTCTTCCGGCACATCCGGGTGGAGCTTGGTGAAGGCGCGGACATTCAGTTCGTAGATCAGACCGCCCGGACGAAACAGCGGCGGCAGGATCGGTGGAGCCGTGGGCAAGGCCTTGGCCACGGTCTTGGGCATCAGCGACGCGGTGTCGGCGCCCTCATTGCGCCGCGCGGCGAGCCGCCAGTGATAGGCGTAGGGCCGGTCGATTTCGACGGCGTAAGGATCGGTCAGCAGCTTGTCGGGGTCGAACCACAGCCCACGCTCGGGTGCATAGTCCCCATCGGCTCGCAGGCCATAGCGCACGCCCGCGGTCAGGCCGGAGACGAAGAGTGCGTGCACGCCGTCGCCTTCCGGCTTCAGCTCCAGGCGATCGTGTTCGCGATTTCCGTGCTCGTCGAAGATCGAAACCCAGAGGCGACGGGCCGACGAGGACCATGCGGCGAAGCGGATGCCCTCGGGGGTGATGGTGGCGCCGAGCGACGTCATGCGCGCGCCTTCCCTTCTCCCCTTGTGGGAGAAGGGACGGCCTCATCCGCCACCCTCAAGTAATCACGCTGGGCTTGTTGCGGCCGGTGTGGCTCTTGATCCCGGCAATGTCGTCGGCGGCGGCGATGAGATCGGCGAGCGCCTCCTGTGTGTCGAGATCGTGCCTTGCCTTATCCGGCTCGTAGCGCTCGATATAGACGCGCAGGGTCGCGCCCGAAGTGCCGGTGCCGGAGAGGCGGAAGACGACGCGTGAGTCGCCTTCGAACAACACCCTTATGCCCTGGTGCTCGCTCGTCGAGCCGTCGACCGGGTCGTGATAGGCAAAATCGTCGGCATTGGCGATCTTCAGGCCACGAACGCTGGTGCCCGGCAGCGAGCCGAGCTTGGCCCTGAGTTCGTCGACCAGCGCATTGGCGCGCTCACTCTCGACCTCCTCATAGTCGTGCCGCGAATAGTAGTTGCGCCCATAGGCCGCCCAATGCTCGGTGACGACCTGCTTGCAGCTTTCGCCGCGCGCGGCCAGGATGTTGAGCCACAGGAGCACCGCCCACAGACCGTCCTTTTCGCGGACATGGTTGGAGCCGGTGCCGGCGCTTTCCTCACCGCAGATCGTCGCCATGCCGGCGTCGAGCAAATTGCCGAAGAACTTCCAGCCGGTCGGCGTCTCGTACATGCCGATACCGAGCTTGTGGGCAACGCGGTCGGCGGCACCGCTCGTCGGCATCGAACGGGCGATGCCTTTCAGCCCGTCCTTGTAGCCCGGCGCCAGGTGGGCATTGGCGGCGAGCATGGCGACCGAATCCGACGGGGTGACGAAAATACCCTTGCCGATGATCAAGTTGCGGTCGCCGTCACCATCGGATGCAGCGCCGAAATCCGGCGCATCCGGTCCCATCATCTCGTCATAGAGGTGCTTGGCATGGACCAGGTTGGGATCGGGGTGATGACCGCCGAAATCCGGCAACGGCTTGAAATTACGGCAGGTGCCGTTCGGTGCGCCGAGGCGGTTCTCGAGGATTTCCTTGGCGTAGGGTCCGGTCACCGCATGCATGGCGTCGAAGCGCATGCGAAAGCCCGACTTGAACAGTTTGCGCAGCGCATCGAAATCGAACAGGCTCTCCATCAGCTCGGCATAGTCGGTGACCGGATCGATGATCTCGACGGTCATGCCCGCAGCCTTGACGGTCCCGACCGTATCGATGTCGATCGGATCGATGTCGGCGATCTTGAAACTCGATATCGCCTTGGTCTTGGCGAAGATGGCGTCGGTCAGCTTTTCAGGCGCCGGGCCGCCATTGCCGGCATTGTACTTGATGCCGAAGTCCTCATGCGGGCCGCCGGGATTGTGGCTGGCCGACAGGATGATGCCGCCGAAGGTCTTGTATTTGCGGATGACATGCGAAGCGGCCGGCGTCGACAGGATCCCGCCCTGCCCGACCATCACCTTGCCGAAACCGTTGGCTGCGGCCATGGCAATGGCCTTCTGGATGACCTCGCGGTTGTAGTAGCGGCCGTCGCCGCCGATCACCAGGGTCTTGCCGGCAAATCCGTCGAGCGCGTCGAAGATCGACTGGATGAAGTTCTCGGCATAGTGCTCCTGCTGGAACACCGGCACCTTCTTGCGCAGTCCCGACGTGCCGGGCTTCTGGTCGGAATAGGGCTTGGTGGGAACGGTGCGTATCATGCTTCAGGCAACCCTTTTCGAAAGCAGCAGGCGATAGAGTTCGACGTATTTTTCGGCGCTTCGATCCCACGACACATCGCTCTTCATGCCTTGGCGCTGGATGGTCTCGAAGGTTGCTGAACTGCCGTAGGCGTCGGCCAGCCGGCGGATGGCGTGGAGCAGCGCGCCGCCATTGTTGGGCGCAAACTGGAACCCCGTCGCCACGCCGGCGCCAAACGCTGCTTCATTGGCATCGATGATGGTATCGGCGAGGCCGCCGGTGCGGGCGACGACCGGCACGCAGCCATAGCGCAGGCCGTAAAGCTGAGTCAGTCCGCAAGGTTCGAAGCGCGAGGGAATAACGATGGCGTCGCAGCCGCCCTGCATGATGTGCGACAGCCCCTCATCATAGCCGACGACCACGCCGATGCGGCCACGGTGGCGTGCGGCCGCGGCCAGCAGCGCGCCTTCGAGGCCGGCGTCGCCCGAGCCGAGGATGGCCAGCCTGGCACCAGTCGCAACGATGCCGTCGACGACCGTCGCCAATATGTCCATGCCCTTTTGCCAGGTCAGCCGACTGACGACACAGACAATCGGGCTGCCGTCGCGGTCGAGACCGAAACGGTCCTCGACGGCGGCCCTGTTGGGCGCGCGAGCCTTCAACGTTTCGGCCGTATACGTCGATACCAGATGCTTGTCGGTTCCCGGATCCCAGATGGCGGTGTCGATGCCGTTGACGATACCATGGAGGTCGCTTGAACGCATGTTGATGAGACCGTCGAGGCCCATTCCGAATTCCGGCGAACGGATTTCCTGCGCATAGGTCGGGCTGACCGTGGTGATCGCCCAGGCGGCCTGCAGGCCAGCCTTGAGGAAGCCGACACCGCCATAATATTCGACGCCGTCGAGTGCCATCGCCGCGGCCGGCAGGCCGAGCTCGCCGAAGATGCCGGCGCCGAACTGGCCCTGGAAGGCGAGATTGTGGACGGTCATCATCGACGGTATGCCAACGGCCTTGCCATAGCGCATATAAGCCAGCGTCATCGCCGACTGCCAGTCATGAGCATGGACGATGTCAGGCAGGTATCCCGAGATGGCGCCGCCGGCGATATCGGCGCCTGCCTGGCTCAGCGCCGCGAAGCGCCGCCAATTGTCCGGCCAATCGGCGCCCGAGGCGTTGCCATAGGGACCGCCGGGGCGGTCGAACAGATGCGGCGCGTCGAGCACGAACAGGTCGAGCCCGGCGACCTCGACGGCGTGGACCGAGGCCTTGCCGCCCTGCAGCAAGGGGTACTGATAGACGGCCTTCTTTTTCTTGAAGGCGCCCATCACTATGGGAAAGCCCGGAACGAGCGTGCGCATGGTCACGCCCTTGGCCGCGAGCGCGATGGGCAGCGCGCCGGTTACATCAGCTAGCCCGCCGGTCTTGATCAGCGGGAAGATTTCGGGCGTGACCGACAGAACATGCATGCGCTTAACGATCCGCTCCTGGTCCATGTCGCCCGGAACCGCGCAGCGGCTTTGGGACTGCGACATGCACAAAACACCCTAAAGTGACAGCTTGTTGATCATGTCCTGTGTGATCAGGCAGATACCCTTTTCCGAAACGCGGAAGCGCTTGGCATCGAGCGCGGGATCTTCGCCGACCACCAGCCCCTCCGGTATCCTTACACCGTGGTCGATGACGACGCGCTTCAACTTTGCGTTCCGGCCGACATGAACGTCGGGCAGCATGACAACCTCTTCCAGCGTCGAATAGGAATTGATGCGCGCGCCGGTGAAGATCAGGCTCTTCTTCAGCGAGGCGCCCGAGACGATGCAATCGCCCGAAACCAGTGACGACACGGCGGAACCGCGCCTGCCGTCCTCGTCATGGACGAACTTTGCCGGCGGCTTCAGTTCGGCATAGGTCCAGATCGGCCAGTCGCGGTCGTAGAGGTCGAGTTCGGGCGTCACGTCGGTCAGATCGATATTGGCCTCCCAGTAGGCATCCACCGTGCCGACATCGCGCCAGTAGGCCTCGTTCTCGGCCGTAGAACGCACGCAGGACTTGGTGAAGCGGTGCGCGATCGCCTTACCGTGCGTGACGATATAGGGGATGATGTCCTTGCCGAAATCGCGGCTGGAGCCCGGCTCGGCGGCGTCGCGGCGCAACTGTTCCATCAGGAACTTGGTCTTGAAGACGTAGATGCCCATCGAGGCCAAGGCGAATTCCGGATTACCCGGAATGCCGGGCGGATCGGCGGGCTTTTCGACGAAGGCGATGATGTTGTCCTTGGCATCGACATGCATGACGCCGAAGCCGGTCGCTTCCATGCGCGGCACTTCGAGGCAGCCGACCGTGACATCGGCGCCGGCATCGACATGCTGGCGCAGCATCATCTCGTAATCCATCTTGTAGATGTGATCACCGGCCAGGATGACCATGTATTCGGGGCCATAGGCCTCGATGATGTCGATGTTCTGGTAGACGGCGTCCGCCGTGCCTTCATACCATTGCGTTTCCGACACGCGCTGGCTGGCCGGCAGGATGTCGAAGCTCTCGTTTCGTTCGGGCCGCAGGAAGTTCCAGCCGCGCTGCAGATGGCGGATCAGCGAATGCGCCTTGTACTGGGTGGCGACGCCGAGGCGGCGGATGCCGGAGTTCAATGCATTGGAGAGCGCGAAATCGATGATGCGCGTCTTGCCGCCGAAGTAGACCGCCGGCTTGGCGCGCCGGTCGGTCAGTTCCTTGAGGCGGCTGCCGCGCCCGCCCGCCAACACATAGGCCATGGCGTCGCGGGCCAGCGGCTGGGTTCTTTTCAAGTCTGCCATTTATACCCTCCCAAGTTACTCGTCTTTATGCGTTGACCAGCCTTAACGAGTTCAGTCGGCGGCGAGTTCGAGCATGATCGTCGACAGCGGCGGCAGAAGCATCGTTGCCGAGATGCTCTTGCCCTCCGCCCTTGCCTCGACCATGCCGCCATTGCCCATGCCGGAGCCACCATATTCGGTAGCGTCGGTGTTGATGATCTCGCGCCACTTGCCGGCTGTCGGCAGCGGCACACGATAATTGTCGCGCGGCACCGGTGTGAAATTGGAGATGACGGCGACCGGATTGCCGCCGGGAGCGCTGCGCACCCAGGCGAAAACCGAGTTCTGGCTGTCGTCGACGATCAGCCAGGAAAACCCTTCCGCCTCGCAATCGCGGCCATGCAGGGCCGGTCGTGAACGGTAGAGATAGTTGAGATCGCGCACCGTCTGCCAGACGCCGCGATGCGGGCGGAAATCGAGCAGGTTCCAATCGAGCGCGCGCGCTTCGCTCCATTCGCGGCGCTGCGCGAATTCCTGGCCCATGAACAGCAGCTTCTTGCCGGGATAACCCCACATGAAGCCATAATAGGCACGCAAGGTCGCGAATTTCTGCCAGTCGTCGCCGGCCATCTTGCCCAGCAGCGTGCCTTTGCCGTGCACGACCTCGTCATGCGAGAGCGGCAGCACGAAATTCTCCGAGAAGGCGTAGGTCAGGCCGAAGGTGAGCTCATTGTGGTGGTGCTTGCGGAAAATCGGCTCCTTGGAAAAATACTCCAGCGTGTCGTGCATGAAGCCCATGTTCCACTTGAAGCCGAAGCCCAGCCCGCCTTCATGGACAGGCGCCGAGACCTTTGGCCATGAAGTCGATTCCTCGGCGATGGTCATGACGCCGGAATGGTGTCCGTAGAGCTCCTTGTTCATCTTCTGCAGGAAGCTGACCGCCTCGAGGTTTTCGCGCCCACCCTTTTCGTTGGGAATCCATTCACCCTGCTTGCGCGAATAGTCGAGGTAGAGCATCGAGGCGACCGCGTCGACGCGAAGACCGTCGACATGGTACTTTTCCGCCCAGAACAGCGCGTTGTTGACGAGGAACGACACCACCTCGCGGCGGCCGAAATTGTAGATCGCGGTGTTCCAGTCCGGGTGGAAGCCCTTGCGCGGGTCGGCATGCTCGTAGAGCGCGGTGCCGTCGAAATGGACCAGACCGTGCTCGTCTACAGGAAAATGCGCCGGCACCCAGTCGAGGATGACGCCGACGCCGGCACGGTGGGCGCCATCGACGAAGCGGGCAAAGCCGTCCGGATCGCCGAAGCGGGCCGATGGCGCGTAGAGGCCGGTGGTCTGGTAGCCCCAGGACGGGTCATAGGGATGCTCGGAGATCGGCAGGAATTCGATGTGGGTGAAACCGGTCTCGACCACATAGGGGATCAGCCGGTCGGCCAGTTCATCCCATGACAGGAAGGTGCCGTCGTCTCGAAGCTGCCACGAACCGGCGTGGACCTCGTAGATCGAGATGGCTTCGCGCCGAGGGTCGGCGTTGCGCCAGTAATTGCGATGTGCCTCGTCACCCCATGCATGCGCCGGCGGCACCGCGGTCACCGAGGCGGTTGCCGGGCGCAGTTCCGACTTGAAGGCGAACGGATCGGCCTTCAGCGGCAGTCTCACGCCATCTGGACCTATGATCTCGTATTTATAGGGCCGGCCGGCACCGATATCGGGAATGAACAGCTCCCAGATGCCGGTGTCGCGGCGGTCGCGCATCGTATGCCGGCGTCCGTCCCAATCGTTGAAATCGCCGACCACCGACACGCGCCTGGCATTTGGGGCCCACACCGCGAAATGCACGCCGGTGGCGCCCTCGTGCTCGATGACATGCGCGCCAAGCTTGTCGAACAGCCTGAGATGCGAACCCTCGGCGATGTAGTAATCGTCCATCGGTCCGAGCACGGGACCGAACGAATAAGGATCGGTCAGCCACCAGTCGCCGCCGGCATTGCGCGCGTGGTAGCGAAGCGGCTGGCGCTTCCTGATCGACAGCTTGCCCTCGAAGAAACCGGCTTCGTCGCGCCTGGTCAATTCGCCTGCCTCGATGCCGGTCAGCGTGTAGGCGGTGACCGACTGCGCGTGCGGAACGAAGCAGCGCGCGAATAGGCTCTTGCCGGCTTCCTGGACACCGAGAACCGCAAAGGGATTGCCGTGCGTACCGGCGACAATCGCCGCAACATCGCTGGCTGGCGCCAGTCCGTCCGGCCCGCTTGTCGCAGCGGTCGCGCGCGGCTTCCTCATCAGGCGGTCGCCCTCCCCGGGCACCAAGTGTTTGTTTTTGCGGCCATCGTTCGTGGCCTTATGCAATCACATCAGACGGGCACGTTCCAGATTTCTTTCGCGTATTGGCGGATCGTGCGATCGGAGGAGAACCAGCCGACGCGGGCGACGTTGCGGATGGCGCGGGCGTACCAGTCCGGGCTGTTGCGCCAGACGGCATCGACGTCGCGCTGGCAGGCGGCATAGGCGTCGAAATCCGCCGCGACCATGAACCAGTCAGTGTCATAGAGGCCATTGATGAGGTCGCGGTAGCGATTGGGATCATCGGGCGAGAAGACGCCCGACGAAACCGCCGCGACCGCCTGCGCCAGTTCGGAGGATGCTTCGATCACGCCGCGCGGATTGTAGCCATTGTTGCGCCGCTCGGCGACCTCTTCGGTGGTCAGGCCGAAGATGAAGATGTTGTCGTCGCCGACATGCTCCTTGATCTCGACATTGGCACCGTCGAGCGTGCCGATGGTCAGCGCGCCGTTGAGCGCGAACTTCATGTTGCCGGTCCCCGACGCTTCCATGCCGGCGGTCGAGATCTGCTCCGAGAGATCGGCGGCCGGCATCAGCACCTCGGCTAGGCTGACATTATAGTTCGGCACGAACACGACCTTCAGCAGGCCGCGCACCGAGGGGTCACTGTTGATCACCCTGGCGACATCGTTGGCCAGTTTGATGATCAGCTTGGCGTTGTGGTAGCTGGGCGCGGCCTTGCCGCCGAAGAATTTCACGCGTGGCATCCAGTCGCGCTCGGGATGCGAGCGGATCTGGTCATAGAGCGCGATCGCTTCCAGGATGTTGAGGAGCTGGCGCTTGTATTCGTGGATGCGCTTGACCTGGATGTCGAAGAGCGCCGAAGGGTCGAGCCTGATGCCGAGGCGATCGGCGACCAGATTGGCAAGCCTCACCTTGTTCTGGCGCTTCACGGCGGCGAATTTTTCGCGGAAGGCAGAGTCGTCGGCGAGAGGATCGAGCCCCTTGATCGCCTCGATGTCATCCATGAAGCGGTCGCCGATCGCCTCGCGGGCAAGCGCGGTGAGGCCCGGATTGCACTGGATGAGCCAGCGCCGCGGCGTGATGCCGTTGGTCTTGTTGTTGATGCGGTCGGGATAGAGTTTGTGGAGGTCGGCGAAGACCGTCTCCTTCATCAACTCGGTGTGCAGCGCCGACACGCCGTTGATCGAATGCGAACCGACAAAGGCCAAATTGCCCATGCGCACCCGGCGGTCGCCATTCTCCTGGATCAACGAGATACGGCTGATCTGCTCGTCCGAGAACTGATCGGTGGCGCGGGCTTCGAGCAGCACCTGCGCGTTGATGGCGTAGACGATCTGCATGTGGCGCGGCAGGAGCCGCTCGAACAGCGGCACCGGCCAGCTTTCCAGCGCCTCGGGCAGCAGCGTGTGGTTGGTGTAACCGAAGGTGCGCTTGGTGATGTCCCAGGCGAGGTCGAAATCCATGCCGTGGACATCCATCAAGAGCCGCATAAGCTCTGGCACGGCGATCGCCGGATGGGTGTCGTTGAGGTGGATCGCCGCCTTGTCGGGCAGCGACCTAAGATCGCCATATTGGCTGAGATGCCGCTGCAGGATGTCCTGCAGCGAAGCGGTGGAGAAGAAATACTCCTGGCGCAGCCTTAGCTCCTGCCCGGCCATGTGGGAATCGGCTGGATAGAGCACCCGCGACAGCGCATCGGCCTTGTTGCTTTCGGCCAGCGCGCCGATGTGGTCGCCGGCGTTGAACTTGTCGAGCAGGATCGGGTCGATCGGCATGCCCGACCAAAGGCGCAGCGTGTTGACGCGCTTGGCGCGCCAGCCGGCCACCGGCGTGTCGTAGGCGACCGCCAGAACATGCTCCCTCGGTTTCCAGACGTGGCGTTCGAGGCGACCTTCCCTGGAGGTGATCGATTCGACCGAACCACCGAAGCCGACTTCGAAGGAGCGCTCGCGCCGCTCGAACTCCCACGGATTGCCGTGATCAAGCCAGGTCTCGGGCAGTTCGACCTGCCAGCCGTCATGGATTTCCTGACGGAACATGCCGTTGGCATAGCGGATGCCGTAGCCATGCGCGGGGATGTCGACGGTCGCCATGCTTTCCATGAAACAGGCGGCGAGCCGGCCAAGGCCGCCATTGCCAAGGGCGGCGTCCGGCTCGAGCGCCGCGATCAGGTCGAGATCGACGCCGAGCGACGACAGCGCCTCACGCATGTTCTCCATCAGGCCGAGATTGGAAAAGGCGTCGCGCATCAGACGCCCGATCAGGAATTCGAGCGAGAGGTAATAAACGCGCTTTTCCTTCTGGTCGTAGGCTTCCTTGGTCGCCTGCATCCAATGGTCGACGACGCGGTCGCGCACGACCTTGATCGAGGCGGTCAGCCAGTCGTACTGGGTCGCGACGGTGGTGTCCTTGCCGACCCGGTATTTGAGCGACATCAAGACTTCTTCGGCGAGCGTCTTGGGATCGGGATTGTCGAGAGCGGGGGCTTCGATCGTCATGCCGGATGTCATATCGCCTCTCGTTCGGTTAGGCTGATCATACCGGCTTTCACCGTTTCTCCCAGCCCATCCTAGTGCATTGCAGCATGTATTCAATCGATTAGAGCACACCCCTGCCTGCTTACCCTGCGGCAACTTGGCAGTTCAGGCCGCCAATGCTGCCTCCGGGGGCGTTTTTGCCCCGGTCATGAAGGCAACGGCATCGGACATCGTGTATTGCTTGGGGTCGATGACGCATAGGCGACGGCCCAGACGGTGGATGTGTATACGGTCAGCCACCTCGAAGACGTGCGGCATGTTGTGCGAGATCAGCACGATCGGCAGGCCGCGCTTCTTCACGTCGAGGATCAGTTCGAGCACGCGGCGGCTCTCCTTGACCCCGAGTGCCGCCGTCGGCTCGTCCATGATGACCATTTTCGAGCCGAAAGCGGCGGCGCGGGCCACCGCCACGCCCTGGCGCTGGCCACCCGACAGCGTTTCCACCGCCTGGCTGATGTTCTGGATGGTCATCAAGCCGAGTTCGGTAAGCTTGTCGCGGGCGCGCTTTTCCATTGCCGGACGGTCGAGCATGCGAAGCCACTGGCCGACGAAGCCGGGTTTTCGGATCTCGCGGCCGAGGAACATGTTGTCGGCGATCGACAGCGCCGGCGACAACGCGAGATTCTGGTAGACGGTTTCGATGCCGGCTTCGCGCGCTTCCATCGGCGATTTGAAGGAAACGGGTTTGCCTTCAAGCCGGATTTCGCCTTCGTCCGGCACAGCCGCGCCGGAAATCGCCTTGATGAGCGACGACTTGCCGGCGCCGTTGTCGCCGATGACGGCAAGGATTTCGCCGGGGTAAAGGTCGAAGTCGGCATTGTCGAGAGCGGTGACGCGGCCATAGCGCTTGACCAGACCGCGCGCGGTGAGGATGGGTTCCTGGGTCATGCCGAAACCTTTCTGATCCATTGGTCGATGGCGACGGCGCCGATGATCAGCACGCCGGTGAGCAGCACTTTCCATTGCGGATCGGCGCCCAGCATGTTGAGGCCCATCGAGACGACGCCGACGATCATCGCGCCGAACAAGGTGCCGAGGATGGAGCCGCGGCCGCCGAAGAGAGAAATACCGCCGATCACCGTCGCGGTGATGGCCTGCAGATTGTAGTCGGTGACGGCGGCGGACGGCGAGATCGAGCCGTTGCGGCCGATGGAGACCCAGGCCGCGAAAGCGGCGATCAGCCCGGCAAGGGCGTAGACCGTCATCAGCACCTTCTTGGTCTGGATGCCCGACAGCTTCGCCGCCTCCTGGTCGTCGCCGACGGCGTAGACATGACGGCCCCATGCGGTGTGGTTGAGCACGTACCAAAGAACCAGCACGAGCACGACCGTGGCAATGACACCGAGCGTCAGCACCGCGGTGCCGACCTTGAAGCTCAGGGCAAACAGATGCAGGAGCGGCGCCTGATTGTCGACGTCGGTGTCGCGGATCGTCTCATTGGCCGAATAGATGAAGTTCGTGGCCATGACGATGTTCCAGGTGCCAAGCGTCACGATGAAGGGCGGCAGTTTCATATAGGCGACCAGCAGCCCGTTCAGCAGCCCGCAAGCCGCACCGGCGGCGAGCCCGATCGCCACGGCGAGCACGCTCGGCATGCCGTAGCTGACCGCGCAATTGCCCATGATCACCGCCGAAATCACCATGATCACCCCGATCGACAGGTCGATGCCGGCGGTCAGGATGACCAGCGTCTGCGCGGCCCCGAGAATGCCGACGATGGCGATCTGCTGCAGGATCAGCGTCAGCGTGTAGGACGAGAAGAACCGTCCTCCAATCGCGATGCCGAAGATGATGACCGACAGAAGCAGCACGATCAGCGGCACCGCGGCCGGCGTCGAATGCAGAAAATGCTGGATGCGCTTGACGGCTGATTTGTGATCGTCGAAAGCGGCTACGCTTGTATCGCTGGCCGAGAGAACCTTCTCGAATTCTTGAGCTTGAGCCATGTTTCCTCCCCGTAGGGCTTCAGCCACGCGCTGACGCCGTCCACGCCTTCCGGTCTGTCGCCGGGATTATTCGCGTTTACAGTGATGCATCGTCCTCCCGATGCGGCCGGGGATCAAGCCCCCGGCCGATCGGTTTTGTTCCGGTCAGGCCAGTATCAGCCCCAGCACTTGGCGAGGCCTTCCTTGGTGTCGATGGACTTGACGCCCTTGGCCGGCTTGTCGGTGACGAGGTTGACGCCGGTGTCGAAGAAGTTCTTGCCCTCGGTCGGCTTCGGCTTGGTGCCGTCCTTGGCGAAGGCGGCGATCGCCTCGATGCCGAGTGCGGCCATCTGCAGCGGATATTGCTGCGAGGTGGCGCCGATGACGCCTTCGGCGACCGACTTCACGCCGGGGCAACCGCCGTCGACCGAGACGATCAGCACCTGGCTTTCGAGGCCGACGGCCTTGAGCGCCTGGTAGGCGCCGACCGCGGCCGGCTCGTTGATGGTGTGGATGACGTTGATGGTGTTGTCCTTCTGGAGAAGGTTTTCCATCGCCTTGCGGCCGCCTTCCTCGTTGCCGTTCGTCACATCATGACCGACGATGCGCGGATCGGTCTCATCGCCGATCTTGTTGGGGTCCTTCACGTCGATGCCGTAGCCCATCATGAAGCCCTGGTCGCGCAGAACGTCCACGGTCGGCTGCGAGGGGGTCAGGTCGAGGAAGCCGATCTTGGCGTCCTTGGCCTTGTCGCCCAGTGTAGCGGCCGCCCAGGCGCCAATCAGCTTGCCGGCCTCCAGATTGTCGGTGGCGAAGGTCGCGTCGGCGGCGTCGACCGGATCGAGCGGCGTATCCAGCGCAATCACAAGCAGGCCGGCATCGCGCGCCTTCTTCACCGTCGGCACGATGCCCTTGGTGTCGGAGGCGGTGATCAGAATACCCTTGGCGCCGTCGGCGATGCAGCTTTCGATCGCCGCCACCTGGCTCTCGCTGTCACCGTCGATCTTGCCGGCATAGGTCTTGAGATCGACGCCAAGTTCCTTGGCCTTGGCGGTCGCGCCCTCTTTCATCTTGACGAAGAACGGATTGGTGTCGGTCTTGGTGATCAGGCAGGCGCCGACGCCAGCGGCGGATGCGGACGAAGCGAACGCCATCAGACCCAGCGCGGCCGCCGCAAAAACGGTGGACTTCAACAATTTTGTATTGGTCACGATTTCCTCCCAGTGGAACATTTTCGAATGCCGGCCAACCGGCACCGTACGACATCCAAGCGACTTCTCCCAGCGCGGATGCCCGATCAAACAGACACCAGACCAAGGCATCTGTCAATAATTAAATCACTCTTATTTATTATTGACAGCCTTGCGTGCTTCACTCATTCTGGCCCAAAAGCATTGCCGGGGAAACGACGGGAGGAACAGGGTGGAGACCGCCACTGCGAGGCATGGTTCGCCCGAAGCGAATGAGAGCCTCATTCACCGCGGCACCAACCAGAGCGGCATGCGCGACCATAACGAGCGCCTGGTGCTTTCGCTGGTGCGCCAGCATGGCAGTCTGGCGAAGTCCGACATCGCCCGCATGACCGGGCTTTCGGCACAGACGGTCTCGGTCATCATGCGCGAACTGGAGGAAGAGAGCCTGCTCGTGCGCCAGGCGCCTTTGCGCGGCAAGATCGGCCAGCCCTCGATCCCCATGGCGCTCAATCCCGAAGGCGCCCTCTTCATCGGCCTCAAGATCGGCCGCCGCAGCGCCGAACTCGTGCTGATCGATTTCCTCGGGCAGGTGCGCGCGATGCTGCAGCATTCCTACCGCTACCCTGCCCCACGCGAGACGGTCGAGTTCGTCACGGCAGGCATGAAGACGATGCGTGGCGAGCTGACACCGACGCAGGACAAGCGCATTGCCGGACTCGGCATCGCCATGCCGTTCGAACTGTGGAACTGGGCCGACACGGCCGGCGCGCCTCGCGACGTCATGGACGAATGGCGCCACCGCGACATCAGGGCCGACATCCAGGCGCAGTGCGATTTTCCGGTCTATCTGCAGAACGATGCCACCTCCGCCTGCGGCGCCGAACTGGTCTTCGGCCAGACGGGCGCGGCGCGGGACTTCGTCTATTTCTACATCGGCGCCTTTGCCGGCGGCGGCATTGTGCTCAACGGCCGGCTCTTCGGCGGCCCCACCGGCAATGCCGGCGCGCTCGGCTCCATGCCCGTGCCCGGGCCGGATGGAAAGCCGACCCAGCTGATCGACGTGGCCTCGATCGCCATGCTCGAAAAAACACTCAACGCGCGTGGCGTCGAGGCGTCGTATCTGTGGACCTCACCCGAGGATTGGGGTGAGATCGGCGCCGAACTCGACGAGTGGATCGCCAGCGCCTCGCAGGCGCTCGCTTACGCCATCGTCGCAGCGTCCTCGGTCATCGATTTCGAGGCCGCGGTGATCGACGGCTGGATGCCGAAGGCCGTGCGCCACAGGCTGGTCGAGGCGGTGGTGACGGCAATCGCCGCTATAGACGGCGAAGGGCTGAAACTTCCGGCTGTCCGCGAGGGAAGCGTGGGCATCCATGCCCGGGCGCTCGGCGGCGCCAGCCTGCCGCTTTCCGAACGCTTCCTGATCGGTTCGACGACGATCTCCAGGAGCGCCTGAAATGCTGATCGGGATTCCGGCGCTGCTTGGTCCGGAGCTTCTGGCAACATTGCGCGCCATGGGCCATGGTGACGAGATTGCCCTCGTCGACGGGAACTATCCGGCGCAGGACCAGGCAAGGCGCCTTATCCGGACCGACGGCCATGCCCTCATTCCCGTACTCGACGCGGTACTGACGCTGCTTCCGGTCGACGATGTCGTTCCGGAGGCGCTGTTTCGCGCCTCGGTGAAAGGCGATCCGTCGCTTGCCGACCCGGTCCATCGCGAAATGGAGGCTATCTGCGCCAAACGCGCGCCGGGCCGCAAGGTGGTTGCGCTGGCCGGCGCCGACTTCTATGCACGGGTCAAATCTGCGCATGCCATCGTCGCGACAAGCGAGCCGCGGCTTTACGCCAACATCATCATCCGCAAGGGCGTGATCTATCCGCCGGAGACCAAGAAGCCATGATCCTCTGCTGCGGCGAAGCCTTGATCGACATGCTGCCGCGCACCACCACGCAGGGTGAGCCGGCCTTTGCTCCCTATGTCGGCGGCGCTGTCTTCAACACGGCGATCGCGCTCGGCCGGCTCGGCGCGCCGGCCGGCTTCTTCTCGGGCCTGTCGTCCGACCTGTTCGGCGGTCAGTTCAGGGAGGCGCTCGGGGCAAGCAAGGTCAGTTCAACCTACGCGCACACCTCGCCCCGGCCGACGACACTGGCCTTCGTGCGGCTGAACAACGGCCAGGCGACCTACACCTTCTATGACGAGAACACGGCCGGGCGCATGCTGACCATCGATGACCTGCCGCAACTCGGCGGCGAGATCGAGGCGATGCTGTTCGGCGCCATCAGCCTGATCTCGGAGCCGGCTGGCTCGGCCTATGAGGAATTCATGCGGCGCGAGCATGAGGCCCGAGTGATGATGCTCGATCCCAACATCCGGCCGAACTTCATCCCCGACAAGGCCAAGCACCTCGGACGCATCCGGGAGATGATGGCGATGGCCGACATCGTCAAACTGTCGGACGAGGACCTAAACTGGTTCGGCGAAGCCGGTTCGCACGAGGATGTCGTGCGCAATTGGCTCGACCGCGGCCCGAAGCTGATCGTCGTCACGCATGGCAGCCAAGGTGCCGTTGGCTACAGCAAGCAGCACCGTGTCACAGTCATGCCGGAGACGGTGAAGGTGGTGGACACCGTCGGCGCCGGAGACACGTTCAACGCCGGCATCCTTGCCTCCCTGCATGAGCAAGGCCTGTTGACGAAGGCGGCGATTTCCGGCCTGTCCGAAGATGCCATCCGCAAAGCATTGGCGCTCGGCGCCAAGGCGGCGGCAGTGACGGTATCACGGGCCGGCGCCAATCCCCCTTGGCGGCACGAGATCAGCTGATCGACTCTCCGACGCGATCACTTTATGTTTCGATGCGCCGGAAAACCGCGATAAAAATGGCCCTGAATTGCACCGCCAAGCCCGGATTCCGGGTTTTTTGGGGCAATGCGCCGGCAAAACACGGTAACGGGCTGCGACACTTGCACCCGATGCCCGGTCCGCAGCCGGCTTTTTCAGCCGCGCCAAGTCTGGTACCAGCGGGCCGGTTATTGGCAGGTATTGAGGCCGACATGCAGTTCATCGATCTTGGCGCGCAGCGCGAACGAATCCGCGACCGGCTGAAAGCCGCGATCGACCACGTCGTCGAGGATGGCCGCTACATCCTTGGCCCCCAGGTCGCCGAATTCGAGAAGAAGCTCGCCGCCTATGTCGGCGTCAAGCACGTGGTTGCCTGCGCCAACGGCACCGACGCACTGCTTTTGCCACTGTTTGCCGCGGGCATCGGCCCGGGTGACGCGGTGTTCGTGCCGAGCTTCACCTTCGCCGCCACCGCGGAAGTGGTGGCCCTGGCCAAGGCCGAGCCGGTTTTCGTCGATGTCGATCCGAAGACCTACAACATCGACATCGCCAGCCTCGAGGCGGCGATCGCGGCCATCAAGAAGGAAGGCCGACTGAAGCCGAAGGCGATCATCCCTGTCGACCTGTTCGGTCTTGCCGCCGACTATGAGGCGATCATGGCTATCGCCAATCGCGAAGGCTTGTTGGTGATCGAGGATGCCGCCCAGTCCATGGGTGGCTCGCTAGAAGGCAGGATGTGCGGCGCGTTCGGCCATGTCGGCTCGACCAGCTTCTATCCGGCCAAGCCACTCGGCTGCTATGGCGACGGCGGCGCGATGTTCACCAATGACGATGCTCTGGCCGACGCGCTGCGTTCCTTTGCTTTCCACGGCAAGGGCGAGACGCAGTACGACAACATCCGCGTCGGCATCAATTCACGGCTCGACACGCTGCAGGCGGCAATCCTGATCGAGAAGCTCGCTATCCTCGAGGAAGAAATGGTGGCGCGGCAGGTGGTAGCCCAGCGCTACGCAGAAGGCCTCGGCGACATCGTCACCGCCGCCCGCAACCTGGATGGCAGCCGCTCGGCCTGGGCGCAATACGCGATCGAAACGCCCAAACGCGACGGCCTTAGAGCGCATCTGAGCGAAAAGGGCATCCCGTCTGTCATCTACTACGTCAAGCCGCTGCATGAGCAGATCGCCTATCGCGACTATCCGCGCACACCGACCGGTCTTGCCGTTTCGGAGGACCTGCCGAAACGTATCCTCTGCCTGCCGATGCATCCCTATCTCAGCGAGGCCGACCAGGACCGGATCATCGAAACCATCCGCAACTATATCGGCTCGAACTCGGCGCAGGCCGCGGCCGAATAGGCGTCGGATACCAGAAGGCCGACACTTCGTCGGCACAGGGTGGCGGGGCGCAGGACGTGCGCTTCGCGCCGTTATTTTGAGAAGCTCGCCGCGCGTCTTGTGATCCACTCATCCATTCCCGGCCGGGTCACGGAACGGCACTGCAATATGCAGATGCCCGCTGTGAAGACCAAAGTGCCCAGCACCCATGACAACCAGATCCGATGGTCGACCGACAGTTCGACCACAGCTATGATCAGGTAGCTGCTGGCTATGAAATGTCCGGGGCCGCTCAAACCGCCGATCATTCTTATGATCGCTCCCAGGACCAGCCCGTACACAATGATGCCCAACGCTCCCAGTTCGTACCACAAATCGAATACGATATTGTGTGCGCTTGGGAGATCCACCTGCGCATAATATGTTGGACTCACGACAACCCCGACCGCGTTTCTCATCGTATTGGCGCCATGGCCGAGAAACGGCTGCTCCGCAATGTGGGGCGAGATCATCTGCCAAAGATCAAGGCGCGCCGCGAACGTTCCTGGATAGAAAGTCAGCAATCCCGTCGTTTTGAGGTAGGCGAACAGCGGCGAGACGACGAAGGGGGCGATCAGGGCAAGAAACAGGTAGACGGCGAAGAATCCGACCAAGGCGTGTTGGCGGCATTTCGCGGGCATGACAAACATCGCCGCCACGAAGACAATCGCCAGATTGACGCCGGTCGATTGACCGTAGAGCAATGTCAGCACGGCAAAGAGAGCCGCGAGCCCCTTCCAGACCAGCCTCGGCTGGGTAAGAAATATGACGGCAAAAAAAGCTCCGTAGACCGTGATCTTGTGGAGGGTGAAAACATTTCCCACAAATCGTGGATCTTCGGTCAAAAACGCAAAATAAAGTTCCCAACCCATCACCGACACCAGGCCGATCAGCATGCCGACCAATGAGACCCGCGCGAGCCGGTCGCGTTGAGCGCTCGGAAGCGCCAGAATGCACTCGAATAGCAGGATGGCGGCGACCGAGTAGCCAAAGACGTCCTTCGCCGCCATGAGAGAGCGGCTCGGGCTGACCGACCACAGGGCGCTCGACAGGACAAAGCCGGACAACAGGGCCAGAGTGACGGCAAGGCCTGTCGTTGCCCGGCCAAAGCGTGCACCCTTCGTCAAAAGGGCAAGAGCGCCCATGACACCCGCGACAAGTGCCAGGGCCGTCGGAGACATTTCGATGAAGACGAAAAGGGCGGGAGAGAGGGCGTAGAGGCCCAGCAACACCCTGAGGACTATTTCGTCACGACTGCTGGTCCATACCGGAAACCCGCCCAAAATGACGGTATGGCATTTCTGAAAAAAGGACATTCAACTACCGACTCAGGGAACGCCGATACAGGATAGGTCATCGACGGAGGCACCTCAACGTTCGATACGTCCTCCGGTTGCAACCCTGCCGCTGGCAATGAAATGCGGATTGGCAAAGTCCTCGTCATCGGCCTGGTTGCGCTTGCCATAGGCCAAGGGCTTGCCGTCCAGCGTGCGTGTCGTGCCGCCGGCGGCGCGCAGCACCGCGTCACCCGCCGCCGTGTCCCATTCCATGGTGCGGCCGAAGCGCGGATAGACATCCGCCTCGCCATTGGCAAGGAGGCAGAATTTCAGCGACGAACCGACCGAGACGATCTCGGCAGCACCAAGGTCGCGAATATAGGCTTCGGTTTCCGGCGTATTGTGCGAGCGGCTGGCAACCACGGCCAGCGGCGTCGCGGCCGTTCTCACCGAGATCGGCCGGCGAGAAACGATCTGGTAGTCGCCATCGACTTCGAGGGCTTCCGCCCTGCCCGGCAGACCGGAAAAGAAGCGGCCGCTGCATGGCGCGAAGACGACGCCGACTTCCGGTACGCCATGGCGGACCAGCGCGATGTTGACGGTGAAGTCGGTGCGCCGGTTGACGAATTCCTTGGTGCCGTCAAGCGGATCAATGAGGAAGAAGGCCTCGCCAAGTTCGCCCGCCATGACACCGGCCGCCGCTTCCTCCTCGGCCACGCAGGGAATGTCGGGGAATTCCGCGCGCAGGCCGGCGAGGATGATCTTCTCGCTCTCGCGGTCCGCCTCGGTCACCGGCGAGGAATCCGATTTGCGGTCGACCGCGCAGCCGGCGTGGAACACACGCATGACCTCGCGCCCGGCGGCTAGCGCCAGCTGCTCGAAGATTTCAAGCATCGACGTGTCGTCAGATGCCGCCGCCATTGTCATATTGGTCTTCGGCAATGTCACGCTCGTTCAGCCAGTGTTCCAGGGCATCTACCATCTCTTCAGCCGACTTGCCGAGCGTCTTCAGATGGATCTCCGGTTTCTCCGGTGCCTCGTAAGGAGAATCGACACCGGTGAAATTCTTGATCTCGCCATTCAGCGCGCGGGCGTAGAGGCCCTTCGGATCACGCCTGGCGCATTCCTCGAACGGCGTGTCGACAAACACCTCGATGAACTCGCCATCTGCCATTAATTCCCTGGCCATGCGCCGCTCGGCGCTGAACGGCGAAATGAACGAGACAATGACGATCAGCCCGGCGTCGGCCATCAGCTTGGCCACTTCGGCGACGCGGCGAATGTTCTCGACGCGATCGGCGTCGGTGAATCCGAGGTCGCGGTTGAGACCGTGGCGGACATTGTCGCCATCGAGAATATAGGTATGGCGGCCAGTGGCGAACAGCTTCCTCTCGAACAGGTTGGCAATGGTCGACTTACCGGAGCCCGAAAGCCCGGTGAACCAGAACACGGCGGGCCGCTGGTTCTTCATGTCGGCGCGCACGCGCTTGCCGACATCGAGCGATTGCCAATGGATGTTTTCGGCGCGACGGAGCGAGTGCACGATCATGCCTGCGCCAACCGTGGCGTTGCTGATGCGATCGATCAGGATAAAGGCGCCAGTGGTACGGTTCTCGCCAAACGGATCGAAGGCGATCGGCGCCCGCGTCGAAATGTTGCAGATACCGACTTCATTCATCTCAAGCGACTTGGCCGCCTCATGGGCAAAATCGTTGACGTTGATGCGGTATTTCAAGTCGGTGACGGTGGCGCTGGTCTGATCGGTCTCGGTCCGCAGGATATAAGACCGGCCCGGCAGAAGCGCATGCTCGTCGAACCAGACGATGTTGGCGGCGAACTGATCGGCGACCTGCGGCCGTGCGGCCGGCGAAACCAGCATGTTGCCCCGGGAAACCTCGACCTCGTCGTCAAGGACGAGCGTTATGGCCTGGCCGGCCACCGCCTGTTTGAGGTCGCCGCCGTAAGCGACGATGCGTTTGACATGCGAGGACTTGCCCGATTTGGCGACGACGACCTCGTCGCCCTGCGCAATGGTACCGGACGCTATGGTGCCGGCAAAACCGCGAAAATCGAGATTGGGGCGGTTGACGTACTGAACCGGAAAGCGGAACGGCAACTCGGCCGTGGCTTCGTCGACCGAGACGGTTTCGAGATGCTCGATCAGTGTCGGGCCGGAATACCAATGCATGTTTTGGGAGCGGGCGCTGACGTTGTCGCCGTAGCGGGCCGACATCGGGATCGGCGCGATGGTCTGAAAACCGAGATCGCGTGAGAACTGCCGGTAGTCCTCTACTATCCTGTCGAAGACCGCCTGGTCGAAATCGACGAGATCGATCTTGTTGACCGCCAGCACGATGTGGCGGATGCCGAGCAGCGAGGCGATGATCGAATGGCGCCTTGTCTGGCGCAGCACCCCCTGCCGGGCATCGATCAGCACGATCGCCAGATCGGCGGTCGAGGCACCGGTCGCCATGTTGCGGGTGTATTGTTCGTGGCCGGGCGTGTCGGCGACGATGAACTTGCGCTTTGGCGTGGCGAAGAAGCGGTAGGCGACGTCGATGGTGATGCCCTGCTCGCGCTCAGCCTCGAGGCCGTCGACCAGCAGCGCGAAGTCGATGTCGTCGCCCGTCGTGCCGTGCTTGCGCGAATCGCGTTCGAGCGCGGCGAGCTGATCCTCGAAAATCTGCTTGGTGTCGGACAGCAGGCGTCCGATCAACGTCGACTTGCCATCATCCACCGAACCGCAGGTCAGGAAGCGCAGCAGCGATTTCTTCTCCTGCGCGGACAGATAATCGCGGACGCCGTCCGTGGGAGCGAGGCTTTTTGCCATGATGTGGCGCATGGTCAGAAATACCCCTCGCGCTTCTTCTTTTCCATCGAACCGGCTTCATCGCGGTCGATCAGGCGACCCTGCCGTTCGGATGTGCGTGCCGTCAGCATCTCGCCAACGATGGCTTCGAGCGTGTCGGCGTCGGATTCGATGGCGCCGGTCAGCGGATAGCAGCCAAGCGTGCGGAACCGCACCAACCGGTCCTCCACGACCTCGCCAGGCAGCAGCTTCATGCGATCATCGTCCTTGAGGATCAACATGCCATCGCGTTCGACAACCGGCCGCTGCTTGGCGAAATAGAGCGGTACGATCGGGATGTTTTCCTGCAGAATGTACTGCCAGATGTCGAGTTCGGTCCAGTTCGACAAGGGAAAGACGCGGATCGATTCTCCCTGCGCGATACGTGTGTTGAAAATCTTCCACATTTCGGGCCGCTGGTTCTTCGGATCCCATACATGTTGGGCATTGCGGAAAGAGAAGATGCGCTCCTTGGCGCGCGACTTCTCCTCGTCGCGACGGGCGCCGCCAAAGGCCGCATCGAAGCCGTATTTGTCGAGCGCCTGGCGCAACGCCACGGTCTTCATCACATGGGTATGGGTGTTCGAACCATGATCGAACGGATTGATGTTGTCGCGCACGCCGTCTTCGTTGACATGAACCAGAAGGTCGAAGCCCAACTTCTGCGCCATCTGATCGCGAAATGCGATCATCTCGCGGAATTTCCAGGTGGTGTCGACGTGAAGAAAGGGGAATGGCGGCTTGGCCGGATAGAACGCCTTCATCGCCAGATGCATCAGCACCGACGAATCCTTGCCGACGGAATAGAGCATGACCGGCTTGGCGAAGGCGGCCGCGACCTCGCGGAATATGTGAATGGATTCGGCTTCAAGCCGCTGCAGATGCGTAAGCGCTGATATCATGGACCGTGAGCGTTCTCTCATGCCTTGCAACAGAAGGTCCTGCATCAAATCATCGAGCCTTTTGCGCCCGGTTCAGCTTCGCTTCTGGACAAAGTGTTTCGTGCGGGCGTTCTAGCAGATCGTCGCGGCCCAGAACAATGCAAGACGAGCCCGGCAGCAGTCCGTTCGGGAATGAATTTTCCATGCTTGTGGCAAAACCCGGAAATTTCTGCTTGAAAGCCCTCCGGCCGGGAAAAGGCAGGGAAAATATTGCCTGTAAGGGACGCTGCGGCGACGCTGCAGGGGTCAGTTGGGCCCGACTGCGGGATTTCGGCGGCAATCGATCCTGGCGCACTATCGAAACAGCGACCCAGCCGCTATACGCTTTTCGAGAGCGGGCAAGTGCGTGATGAAGCATGGGGCAGTTTCGAGGCGAGCGCATTCGGTTTGGCCAAACACGATGTGCCGCATAAAATTTCTCTGGATAGCAGGTCCGAAAATTGAACCGGCTTTCACCCATAAGGCAGCAATTCACGCCTTCGCGGATCAATATCTACTTCTCCATTCTCTGCTTCTTTTCCCCTCCGGTCCTGGGATCGGTGGTCAGCTTCGTGTTCAATGGTGGCGGCCTGTGGTCCGTCCTGTTGATTGCCTTGAAGAGAAGACGCTTCAATGTCGACCGGGCGATGATGGCGCTGACGATCGCGATCTATGCCTATTGCGCAAGCAATGTCCTGGCGTCCCTCGTCAACCACGCGATCGTCAAGGACGCGCGGCATCTTATCCCGCTGATCACCTTTCTGTTTTTTCCCATCTCCTATTCGACCTGGAGCATTTCGCAAAAGACAATGCTCGTCCGCATCATTGTGCTGGCCAGCATGGCGGCCTGTTTTGGCGCGTTGCTGCTGGCGGTCTACCAGCAGTATCGGCTTGGTATACGCGCCGAGGGCGGGGCCGGGAATGCGATCGTTTTCGCTGAGGTCCTCTGCCTTGCGGTGGTGACCTGCGTGGCCGCTGCACTATCCGGCATAGAGAGATACAGGATCGCCCTCATCTGCGCCGCACTCGGCGGAACGATCGCCATCATCTACTCCGGTACGCGCATTGTCTGGCTGGCACTGCTGATTGCCGGTATCGCCGTTCTGCTGATCAACCAGCAGAGGCTGAGAGGTAGAAATGCCGTTCGCGTGCTTTTGCTGCTGGCCGCGATCGCCGTCACGATCGCGGTTTTCGGGTTCCAGACGATAGCGGGGCGTGTCGAATTTCTGCACTCCGACTGGGATGCGCTGGCGGCCCACGGTGACTACGCGACAGCTTTGGGATCGCGCGTCGCCCTTTGGGACATCGGGCTGAAGGCATTTCGTGAGATGCCATTTTTCGGACATGGAGTGGGCGCCACCCGGCTCTTGATCAAGCAGGGCTTTCAGGATCAGTTCGGGATGGATGAAGGTTTCAATCATTTCCACAACGGCTTCCTGACCGCCTTGGTGCAGGCCGGGATCCTGGGTGCGGTGACGCTGGCAGCGATCTTTGTGGTTGCCGCCAGAAATGCCGCCCGGGTCCTTCGCGACAGCACCGATCCGATCGAGCGGTTTGGTGCCACCATGATTGTCGCCGTCGTGATCACCTATCTGACCGCCGGAATGACGGGCATCCTGATCGGTCATGACATTCTGGACTCGGTCTTCATGGTCTTCCTGGTGTCGGGAACATATCTTGCCTGTGGGCGCCAGGTTGCGTTGGTGGAAGGGCAAGCCCTTCCACCAGTTGTGGAAACCCAGGCGATGTCACGAGCGAAGGGCCAAGCCGCTCCAGCAGTGGAAGGCCTGGCATCTCCGCCAGTCGCCCAATAGCCGGTCCGGGCGAGACGATGAAAGTCCTGGTTACGGGCGCGACGGGCTTCATCGGCCGCCAAGTGGTCCATCGGCTTCGTGAGGCCGGTGTCGAGCTTCGCCTCGCCTCCCGCCAGCCGGAGAGACTAGATGCGGGGACCGACGCCGTGCTGATGCCGGGGTTCGATGCACCGGCCGCGGCTTTCCTGGCGCTGACCAGGGACGTTACGGATATCGTCCATTGCGCGGGTCTGAACAATGACCAGGGCAATGCCACCGAAGCCGATTTTCTGGCAGCCAACGCCCAATTGAGCGCACGTTTGGCGCATGCCGCAGCCACGCAGGCAAGCGGACGGTTCATCCATCTTTCGTCGGTCCGGGCCGTGATCGGCGCGCGTGCCAGCGCAGCGATCGACGAAGACACGGTCCCCGAACCGCAAGACGCCTACGGGCGCTCGAAGCGCGAAGCGGAAATTGCGGTGCTGGGCGCCTATGCCTCGCATGGCCGCACCGACGCCGCCATATTGCGGCTGCCTCCGGTCTACGGGATCGGCATGAAAGGAAACCTGGCGACGCTGATGCGGCTCGCCGATACGGCTCTGCCGATGCCGACAGGCGCATTGACGGCAAACCGCTCGCTGCTGTCATCGCAATCGGCGGCACGGGCGGTGTGGCATTTGCTTTGCCATTCGCAGCCGCTTCGTCAGATCTATACCGCCAGCGACGTGCCGCCGGTTTCCGTCGCTGCCATCATCGGTGCCTTTCGCCGCGGTTTCGGTAGGCCGACGCGCCTGATGACAGTGCCGGCCGGGCCGATGCGGGCTGCCGCCTTACTGCTTGGCAAGCGGGCGGTCTGGGACGGCCTGACCGCGACACAGATATGCGACCCTTCGCTGCTTGCCTCGCAAGGCTGGGCGCCGGAAACCAGCACGCTGGAGCGGCTGACCGAGATAGCGCGGCAGCTCAGCCGCGATAAAGCGTTCCAAACAGGATCCGAAGGTCGAGCCAGAACGACGCGGTCCTGAGATAGGTGGCATCGGTTTCGGCCAGAAGTTGCGGGTTCGACATGTCGATGCCCCTGATCTGGGCCAAGCCCGTCATCCCGGGCAGAGCCCGCAAAACCCCCAGCCGCCTGCGGCATTCGATCAGTTCCGTCTGGGTCGGCAGGCAGGGGCGCGGCCCAACCAGGCTCATTTCACCGCGCAGGACATTCCAGAGCTGCGGCAACTCGTCGAGCTTGAATTTCCGCAAGCCCTTTCCAACCGATGTCACGGCGCTCACCGGGGTTTCATGCGAGGGCAAGGATGGCGTGCCCTGGTACATCGTCCGCAACTTGTGGCAGCGAAAGAGCGCGCCTTCGCGGCCAACCCGCGTTTGGGAAAAAATCACCGGGCCAGGTGACGATGCACGGACGGCAAGAATGGCAAGCAACAGAATGGGAGAGGTTGCCACCAGCAGCACAGCCGCACCGGCGAGATCGAAGATTTTCTTGTCTGTCTTCATGAGTGGCCGATAGGGCTCCCTGCCAGGGCTTCACGCGGTAGCACGAGGTCGCCTTCCTGACCAAGCGCGCCACGCCGTCTCGATATTCAGATACGACGCAGCACGAAGGCGAGATAGAGCCCGAGCGTCCCGGCAAAAGTCTGTCGATAGACGCCGCTTTTGCGCAGCGCGCCAAGGCGTTGGAAAAGGCTGCCTTGCCGACCTTTCGCGAACAGGTCGAGGCATGCCAGCGCCTCCTTCGTAAGGAGATCGCGATTGACGGCAAGGCCGGCAAGATTGACATCGGTCCAGTCCGCGAACTGGCCCTTGAACAGGCGGCCGAGCCGCGAGATCCGCGCCTGCCACGATGCATTGGCGCCGACCAGGTTTGCCGCATGCTGGCGGTAGCGTACCAATGGCCGCGGATCGTAGCGGACGACGCCGCCGGCGCCGGTGACAACAAGATAGGCCCACCAGTCGTGGCTGACGAAACCGGTGCGGGCGGAGGCCCTGGCCAACAGATCGCGCGCGGCACGGTTGAGCAGGATGGTGTTGCCGCCGGCAATGCTCTGCACCAGCGCGTTGCGGAAGGTCGGCGGACGGCCAAACAGCGGCGAATGGCCGACCAGGCTTCCGGTTTCGGTCATGGTCGCGGTTCGCGAGCAGAACATCAGCGGGACTTCCGCGTCAAATGCCTGCATCCAGTCAAGGGCGCTTTCAAGCCTGTCGGGCTCCCAGACATCGTCCTGATCGCTGAAGGCGTAACAATCCGCATCGATGCGCGGGTCGAGGATCATCGACCGGAAATTGGCGGCAAAGCCTTGCCGCGGCCCCTCGACCAGATTTATCCGACCTTTTGCCCAGCGGGGCTTCCAGGCTTCGATGATGGCAACCGTGCCATCGACGGAGCCGTCGTCGGATACCCAGAGGTCGATCAGAGGATGGGACTGCGCGAGCAGCGACTGTATTTGCTCGTCGATGAAGGCGGCGCCGTCCTTCGTGGCCATCAGGACCGCAATGCGCAGATCTGTCTTATCCACTGATGTCAAACGCCTTGCGCGCGAGGTTTTCCTGGAATTGCTTTAGCTCGCCTGCCCGGCCGTCTTCGGGACCGCGTCCTGCTGCGCGTTCGCCCTTGTCTTCGTCGCGCGGTCGAGATCGGCCAGGATGGTGAGCGAGGCCGCCTTGTCTTGGCTCTTCATGGATTGCTGCAGCGCCGCGAGTGCTGCCTGGACATCCGACCACCGGGCGACATCGGTGCTGAGGCCAAAGATCTTGGCAATGCTGAGCTCGACCAATTCCTCGTCTTCGCCGTGCAGGGTCTCGTGGAGTTTTTCGCCCGGCCGGATGCCCGTGAAGCGGATTGGGATGTCCGTATAGGGGCTTTTTCCCGCCATGCGGATCATCGTTTCGGCGACCTCGACGATCGGCACGGGCTTGCCCATGTCGAGCATGTAGACGGCGTAGTCCTGGTCGGCCGGCCGCGACGCGGCATCGGCCGCCGACATGATGACGAGGTCGACGGCCTCGGCGACAGTCATGAAATAGCGCGTCATGCGCCGGTCCGTTATGGTGACCGGCCCGCCGGCCTCGATCTGGGCCTGGAATATGGTCGCCACCGAGCCATTGCTGCCGAAGACATTGCCGAAGCGCACCGCGATGAACTTGGTGGCGGCTCGGCGGCCGCCCGGTTCGCCGGCCGGCGTTCCATGCAAGGCGCTGACGATCTGTTCGGCGGCCCGCTTGGTCATGCCGAGCACGGACGTCGGATCGACGGCCTTGTCGCTGGAGACCATGACGAATTGCGCCACGCCGCACCTGGCGGCGACCTCGGCGCAGACAAGCGTGCCGAAGACATTGGTCTGGATGGCCGATTCCCAGTTCTCCTCCAGCAATGGAACATGCTTCAACGCCGCGGCATGGAAGAGGATGTCGGGTTTGAACTCAGTGACGACGCGCGTCATCTGGCGCCTGTCCGCGACATCAACGATGCGGACCTTGAGGCGATCATGGTCCTTCTCGTCGACATACTGGCTCAACTGGAAGATGCCGAATTCGGAATTGTCGGCGACCAGCACGGCCTCGGCTCCAAGCTCCAACGACCGCTTGACCAGCGTGCGCCCGATGGAGCCGGCGCCTCCCGTGACCAGGACGCGCTTGCCGCCGACGAAGGCGCCGATGCGCTCGATGTCGGACGGCACCGTCGGGCGGCGCAGGATCGTTTCCATCTCGACGGCATCGAGAACGAGCTTGCCCTCCTGGCCCACCTGTGAAAGCCCCGCGAACTGCACGACCCCGATGTCGCCGTGACGCGCGACGCGGACCAGCTCGGAATATTCCTCGATCTCATGCTCGGCGCCGCTGCCGAAGATCAGCAGATCGAGGCTCTTGCTGCCGGTCGCATAATCCTCCAGGACATCGATCAGGCGCGGCCGGGTCGCCACCACCGGAACCCCTTGAATGCGCGTGCCCAGCGGCGCGCCACGCTCGGTCGCCATGATGCCGGCGATGGAATGGTCGGCGGGCTGCGCCGTGCGCGTGAAACGAATGATCAGGTCGGCCTCGCCGAGCCGCCCGACGAACAGGGCCTGCTTGGTCCGCGTCTTGTCGGCCTTGCCGTTCAAAATACCCCAGCTCGCGCCGTCGCGTAGGAAGCGGTAGAACAGCCGGGGCGCCGAGATGATGGTGAAGGAGACGAGCAGGAAGACGATGAACTGGCGCTCGTTGAGGCCCGCGACCGGCTGGAAGGAACGCACGACCAGCGAAACGGCGTAGAGCACGAATGTCAGGATCGCGCAGCTCTTCAGGATGTTGAAGAAATCAGGCGTCGAGGCGAAGCGCCAGACCGTGGTGTAGAGCCCGCAATACCTGAACAGGAGATGGCTGATGAGCACGATGCTTGCCCAGGTGAGAAGCCCCTCCGTGGAGAGCGCCCCGAACGAAAGATCCGACCGCGACAGGACGAGGCTGAGCGCGACCGCGACCAGGACCATGACCACGTCCTGGACCATGATGAAGGCGCGCCGCATACCGGGCCTGAGTCCGAACACAGCTTCCAGGGAAGTATTCATTAGGCGGTACTAAACTCCGGGCTGTCGGCGAAACCACCAGCAAAGTGTGAACACGAGAATCATTCGTACACTTCCAAGTAGCATCTCCGGCCCCCGCCTGCTGTATCGCATACTGCGGGTGACGAGGCATAGCCAGATGTTTTTTGATGAGCCAATGGCCAGATACTACATGCTCAACAGCCGACGCCTTTCAAAACCCGCCTCAAAGTGAACATCGTAACGACCTCTCGTCCCAATGGGACCGGTCAGCGCTGATGGCAAGCCATGCCCTGACAATTCCCAGATTGCCGGTTAGACACATGCTGCTGGGACCCTTGACCAGAGATTTATAATCAGAGGAAGTGGCCAATGAGTCGAGATTGGGACAATTGGGATGTTGATGGAATTGCGGATGAAATTCAGGCGATCTGGCAAAATTCGCCAACCGAAGATGCTCATCGCCAAGAGCTAATCGATATTGTCTTGCATCATGTTGCTCCTCCCGCACTGTCCATTTTGGAAGTTGGCTGCGGAACCGGCCTCATTTACGAAAAGCTCGTCAGGAATCTACCAGGTGGTGCCAGCTATAAGGGCGTCGATTCATCTGTGAAAATGCTGGAGATAGCGAGAGGAGGTTTCCCAGAAGGCGAATTTCTTTTCGGGGATGGCTATGAGCTCGTTTTCAGAGATCAGCAATTCGATGTGGTCTTGTGTTTCGAGGTACTCGGCCATATCCCAGAGATAGAGCAGTTCATCGCCGAATTGCTTCGTGTGACACGAAAAACATGCATCTTCACGACTTGGCCGAGCGACGGACAGGAAATAGTTGAAAATTACGAGACGATTAGTGGCGTTCAGTTTTTACACCGACGATATCCAGATGCTTTTATTCGGAAAACCGTCCGCACCTTGGGGCCTAGGAATCTAGGCACCATTGAGTCCGTTAGCCTTCGCTCCGGCGGGCAAGCCTACATTGTTACGCGCCATTCTTGACAATTCCTAAGCGCGATTTAGGCCCGCGCTTCCCGATGTTCACGTACTTGTACGTACGCGACGCCTCGGTTCTCGAAAATCTGGCGATCTCCGCCTCCACGATCAGAAGGGAAACGAAGAGGCGCGTCCAACATGCGGTGCCGGCCATTACTCGAACTTAGCGAAAGGGAACCGCTTTAGCGCGCCGTAGAGCGCCGCTGGCCGCACTACTTCATAGATGGTGACTGGTACGTCCGATTCTCGTGCGAAGACTCTCAGGTGCCATCCTGCCTGAAGGTCATGGAGAGGCGTGTTCAGCGAGAATTTCACGGGCAGCCCCTCTTCAATATCGGCGAGGGAGCGCGCCGTCGAATCGAGAATCTTGTCTTTGCTTGACACGATCTCGATGCCTACAAGCCCGGCCGACGCTCGAACAAGCGGCACAATACCGAGATGGATGGTCGCCAGGGAGGGAAGCGCAAAATGGACGGTGTACTCCCGGTAGGAAATGCCCGAAATATCCTCACTTAGGCGCAGTTCATCACGTCGCGTCCGGCCAAAGTGCTGGCGGCTGAACAGATCAAGCGGAGCGAAGAGAGGGGAAATCGTATCCCACACCTTACTCGGCCGCCAATTGACGGCTCTCGCAAGCCTGAGCGGACGCGAGAAATGTTGGGCTTCCACCTCCGAGTGGAGCCTGGCAATTGTGGAAGCCGCAGCGGGCTCGAAGCTCCTGGGGAGCATACCCAGTCGGACCATCGAGATATCAGTGATCGCCTCGGTCGACTTCTCGGACGCCGACCTGCTGAAAGCGCTCAGATAGAGGTCCATCAATTCCGCGCGGACATAGCTTGAGCGCCCCAGAAAACCTATCGTCCGATTGGCACTGCGCAAAATGTCAGCTCTCCGTGCAGCTGAATACTGCAGAAATTCCTTGACGGCATTCGCCAGTTCTTCGGGGGATGCGTCCTTGGCGATCAAACCGTTGTAGCGATGCTTGATCAATTCAGATACGCCCCCAACGCTAGGCGATATAACAGCGACACCCGACGCCATCGCCTGCAGCATGGTCTGCGGCATGGATTCGTCCAGCGCGGAAATAAGTAATATGTCGCAACTCGCGTAGAAACGTTCCGGATCGGAAACGAATCCATGAAAAATGACGTGGTTCTCCAGATCTTTCTCCGCCACATAATCGCGGCACGTCTTCGCGTAATCCGAGTGGAGGCCGTCGTAGCCGATCACGTGGACCGTGACGCCAAGTCCAGCTTTGCGCAGAAGTAGAGCCGCCTTGATGGCAGCGAGTTGATTCTTGCGGGGCTGCAGCGTTCCCGAGACGACTATCTGCAGCGGATTTTGTATGGCAAAGTTCCGATCCTCCCGTGGCGAGAAAAGCGAGAAATAGGCCTGGTCGACGGGGCAAACGATCCGGCGTATTGGAACCCCAGATGCGGTCTCCCATCTTTCAGCGTGCGTTGTTGATGAGCAATGGGCCACATGGGCGAAAGCCCTAGCATCGGCTCCGTCATAGTATTGATGAACGCTTGCCACGACTGGAACGCCAAGTTCCTGACCCAGCGCCGTCATGGCTGGCTGCCAGGTGGCAAAATGCATCAGACCTATATGCAGATCGCATATCTTCTCTCGAATCCGCTGGGCAGCCTGGGTGTCTGACTGGTCTCGTGGGCGTACTTTGGCGGGATCGGTTCTGCAGGCGCCAGAGGGCCAGTTCTCCTCCAAAAGTGGAGCGTCGTTGGTCGCCTCGCTCCAGCGGCGGGCAAATTCCGCCCCAAAGTTCGCATTGCGCTGGACAAGGCCGACAACCTTGAAACCAAATGAACTTACGAGCGCCGCATGCCGCAGCAAATGAAGGGTTGCCCCCCCTAGAGCAACCTCATGAAAAGAATAGAGAACTGCTCTCTCTTTCAAACGAGCATGGAGCTCCGTTGCGGCGAGAGCACCGTAAAAGTCGTAGTATTGCATCTCCGTAGTATAGCAGCTCTCAACATAAGTCCGCGCTCGCTCGAAAATCTCGTCGCGTTGCTCCGCCGTGAGCGTGAGCAGGCCTTCAATCGCGTCTGCCCAAGTCTCAGGTTGGTTGCTGACCTTGACACAAACCGCATCCGGTAAGCGACTGTAGGGCGCTACATCGCTCATCACGCTAATTGCACCTGCCACGACCGACTCCAACAGTTTGACAGGACTCTTACTCCGTTCTGTGCGTGTTCCGCCTTCAAGAGGCGTGAGCGAAAGATCGAAATACGTGCTGCGTAACTCCCCAAGATAGCCGTCGTACGAATGGGTGAAAGGCTTGAAATGGACATCGCAATCCAGAGCAGGAAAATCTCCCGGATCTATGCCCCAGAAATGAAATTCGACATTATTCCTATAACGGGAGGCGACGCGCTGAAGTCCTGGCCAGAGCTTAGCAATCACTGGTCTGCGGAACTTACCGCTAAAAATCGCGATACGAAGCTTTCCAGAGCGGTCGTATTTCCGTCGCTCTATATATCGACGCGGAATATTTGTTTTCAATTGAATTACATGAGCATTATAGTTTCTAAAATCCTCTATGATTTCATCGCTATATCCGACCACAGCATCAGCACCGGTTATCTGGGCCACTATGCTGCGGTATGCCGGCGTGCCAGGTGCAATAGAGGAATGCTCAAGCCCCACTTCATGGAAGCGAAGCATGTTGTCATCCATGAGATAGGCACAGGGAACACGCTTACCTACAAGCGCCTTTGCCGCACCTACAGTACGATACAGAATGGCGATGTCGGTATCAGAAGTATCAAAGGATGGAACATCTCCTTCTTTCACGAAGGTACTGGCGAAACCCCGCTGACCAGCAAGGCTCTCGAAATTCCGGATAGTGACGTCGACTGAGGTGCTATAATCCGGCTTTGTCACCAAGACGGCTTTGTGCGCCATGGCTCCAGACGCTGCTACAGCCAATTCCGAAGGGCTACAATAGTCATTGAACTTGGAGAGGAAAGGTAGAACCTCCTTTCTATAATAACGTCGGACCTCCTGATTTGAAAAGCGGCTGCCCCAATGATCGGTCGAAATCAGATCATAGTTCGCTATCGCGGCGGGCTTTAGTAAATTATCCCGGGGCAGCAACAGGTATTTCCTATGACGAGTAAAATCAGCAGGAACATCACGACCGAGTGAATGTACCATATTGGCTCTTACCGTTGAGCAGGGTGCGTCTATCCAATGGAAAGGAGCTGCCTTTCCGAAACGCAGCCAGAGATCGTAGTCCGAATACCGCCTGTTCACCAAATGGGGATCGTACATGCCGTATTTCTCAAACAGCGCAGCATGATGCATCACGGTGTTGTTTGCGATGTAATTCCCATTCATGAGGAGGGCATAATTAAATTCTTGCCCGAGTATCCCCTGGAAGGTCTCAATCTCGTCTGTCGCCTTGTAAAACTCACAGCTGCCGTAGACCACGCTGGGAACGGACTGGCGCTCTATCCATTCCATGCGCATTTTCAAGCTTTCGTCTGCCCAATGATCATCATCAAACTGATATGCGATGTACTTGCCACGACCATGAAGAGCAGCCTGGTTCACGCGCAGAGCCGGAAGACCGCTGTTATGCTTATATGAGTGGATGATGATCCGGGAATCTGCAAGATGGTACTCATTTAGCACGTCGGCGGTACCGTCCCGCGAACCGTCATCGACGATGATGAGTTCGAAATCACCATAGCTTTGCGAAAGGACACTCTCAATCGAACGCTGCAGAAGCCCGTTAGCCCGCGCAAATGTGGGAAGGATCACCGTCACTTTCGGTGCTGAATTCCTTTTTTCTATCCGTCTTACGGAAAGATCGTGACCGCAATCGCCAAATTTCATCTTATCTCCCAAACCAGATTCCGCGGGCGAGAAGTATTGGTCCGCTGCCGCGGAACTGATTATTTCTGTGACGATTCATACTTAGCGATCACATCGTCGGTCCGGCCATCCATGATGACCCGGCCTTTTTCCAACCATATGGTTCGACTGCAAAAACTTTTTAATAAATCAAAATTATGGGACGAAAAGACAAGAATCTTGCCTTGCTCCATGAATTCGAACATGCGGCGTTTTGCTTTTTTCGCGAAGCGAAGGTCGCCGGCTCCCATGACCTCGTCGATGAGTAGGATTTCTGGATTTATGCTGGTTGAGACGGCAAACGCGAGGCGGATGAACATGCCCGCCGAATAGGTGCGGACGGGATATTCCAAAAATTCGCCAAGCTCGGTAAAATCCTCGATCTCAGGCAGTTTGGCCTCAATCTCCTCCGGCGTCATGCCAAGCAACAACCCACGGATACGGATATTGTCGCGGCCAGTTTGATGCATCTCAAAACCAGTGGCGAACTCGAACATCGGGCAAACATGCCCCTCAGTTTCCGCGATGCCGCTGGTGGGCATATAGATGCCCGCCATCACCTTCAAGAGAGTGCTCTTGCCCGCGCCATTTAAGCCGATAAGCCCCACCCGCTCTCCCTGTCCGATAGCAATAGTCACCTCCTCCAGGGCCAGGACATTATAGGTGCCGGAAGTCCGTTCACCGCTTCGCCTTCTGGTGAGCCAGCCTATGAGGCCATCGGTGTTCATGTCGCCAGTGAAACGTAGGCCGACGTCCCTTAGTCGTATGAAGTTCTGAGTCAAAGAAGCAACACCACTTTCTTGTCCAAACGTGAAGCGACATACCAGGCTATGAAATACACCACCAGAATATAGACAAACACAAAGCCATAGGTCGACAGCGGCGCCAAGCTAGCAGTCAAGACTGGACGACGAACGACGTCAATTAAGTGATAGATCGGATTGACGAGATAAACGATTTCTAGTCCGTGGTTCTTGAGAACGCTGGCAGGAACGACGATCGGGGTCAGATAGAACACAGCCTGCAGCACACCCGCTAAGGCATGCGGAAGATCACGGAAGGCAGTCCCAAGATAAGCAAAAATTGTTGTATGCCCCAGCAAAGTTATATAGAGCAGAAGAAGACCTGGGATAGCTAACAGCCATCCGGTAGGTTCGAAAGTGCCCAGAAAAAGCTGCACGACAGCCACCGCTGTCAGACCCATCACGAAGTTCATACTGTTGCTGACGAGCGCCCGCAGGATGTAGATTTGCTTTGGATAGGAAAACTGTTTGATATAACCTTCGGCGCCCACAAAGACCATCGCGGCATCGACCATAGACGCTGAAATCATCCCCCAGGTGACGAAACCTAGCATCAAATACGGGAGAAAGGCCTTCAGATCCTGCCCGAACATGACGCCATAAACAAAGCCAATAGCACCCACGTATACCCCAAGATTGAGAAGGATCCACAATGGACCAATGAACGAACGGCGGTAGCGACGCTTGATGTCTTGCACGCCGATGAAGAACCAGACGCGATGCAGCAGTAGCGAGCGCATAGAATCTCGGAGCAGTCTGCTCTTATCCGCACTAGAATAGCTATGTTTCATGAACCGCACCGGGCATGCCGGAGTCCGTTTTGTTTGAGTTCACGCAGTGGCAAGCGGTCCTTACCACCGCATGATAGCGCTGCTCGGCGTGGGCTGGTAGGATGCTCTGATCGGGATGGCGAGTCTCCGCCGCTGCCCCTCTCGCTAAAAATCATGCGGCCGCATCGCCTGTCAAGAGCGGCTTGAGCCATGAGAAAAGAAAACACTACTCTCTCTTTAGTACCTTTTTTGCAGCGCACCGCGCAACAAGGGAATAACCTCCTTCGTGATGAATGACTAAGAAACTAATCCAATATCGCTCTACTCTTCTCCATATTTTGTTAAGCCTGAATTTGCGTCGCTTAAGAGATTTTACATTCGGTTGCTCGCGCTCACCAATTTGTATAAACACACGCGCCCATTCATCAGAAATTGATCGAACATCATACTTTGATTTTGCGTGACTAAAGGCCATACTCGCAATTTTAATTCGCTTTTCTGGCATTTCAATCAAGTAAGAGATCGAATCAAGCCATGACTCAGGCCTATTATCAACCAAAATACCTGTGACAGAATTTTTTACGACATCCATGTATGGAGGTATGTCCGAGTATATACCTGCTATATGACAGGCACTGTATTCGCGATACTTGTTGTCAGTCTTGCTGCGGTTTGCTTCATGATCAATCAGAGGCGCCAAGCCGATCGTCCAATTTCTCGACGCTTGGAATTTGATGTAAGCGTCGTAGTCCCCAATATGCGGAAAGAAGCGGACCCTCGTTCCTACCTCAACTCCCCTTGGAAGAACGCCAGCGAACTCGAACACTGTCTGTGGGAACCGATCGAGGATCGGTTCAATGATCGGTGATATCAAGTCCAGATCGTCGACACGCGAGGGGCTTCCGGCAAAACCGATCCGGATCTCCTCAGTGCAGGATAGCGACACACCGTCAATAAGTGAAAAGTCGAAGAACGTCGGCAAAACCGCTACGCGATTGTTCAACCGTGACACGAATCTTGCCAGCTCAGAGGAGTTGACGATTACGGTTTCAGCATGAGAGACCGCAAAGTTCAGCGACTTTCTAACCAGCGGGTGCCGATAGTACGCGGCGAGCGGACCGTTTCCAGTGATCCGCCAGAAATTGTCATCAATATAATATGCGTACGATTTATCTGCGTCGGCCAGCATTTGTGCCCACAATAACATCAGCGGGTCCGCACACCGCACAAACATCGGAATCTTATCCGAGGTAAAGTCCTCGATCTGAAGCTCGCTAAGGAATTTTACCTCGTGATCGACGCCATGTGCGCGGCAAGCACTCATGACTTGCTCAAGCAAATACGTGGTCGCGATTTTTGCTTCTACAATCATCAGAACGCTAATCATGTTGGACTCGCATAGCTGCCCGATTCGATGATTCTCCGCTCCGCGTAAAGTTGCGCCTTAGTCATGAACCGCTGTCTTGCCCAAACCCCATACGGATCAAGCCGCCGGAGCGGCCTTCTTCCAGGAAGCCCTGACGTGTGTAGAGACGAATAGCCTTCGTATTTTGCTCCATGACGTCTAGAAAAAGATAGGAGAGACGCAGGAATTGCGTGCCGAAGCGGACGATCTCTGCGCAAGAACGACGGATATAGCCTTTGCCGGCCATTTCCGGCGCGACCAGAAATCGGCCGACTTCAGCCCTCTTGGCATCTTTGTCGATGTCGTAAATGGCACATTGGCCGACTGGTTGCCCGTCCGCCTGTACCAGGAAGAAAAGATCATTCTGTTTTCTAAGGTAGCTGTTATACCAGGCGATGTGCGCGGCGAGATCGATCTTGTCGGAATTCTTGAACCAGACACGTGCCTCGTCGCGGTTACGCCAGTCGAGGATCGTCCTGAGATCCCGCTCCTCCACGAGCCTCAAAACGACGGTGCCGTCTCCGAAAGGGGCGATCTGTGGTTTCATTGAGCGTATTTGAGAACTAAGTCGGAAATCAAATCGACATCTGCCTTGCTCATACGAAGGTGCAGCGGCAACGAGATGATTTCCTGGCTTGCCGTTGTCGCATTCGGGCAAGTGCCGGCAGCGAAAGAATACATTCGATAGTCCGTGTTGTCACGATAATGAACTCCCGGATATACGCCATGCTCGTTGAGGGCAAGCATCAGATTGTCTCGATTCTGGACCCGTATCTGCAGAAGATGCTGGGCAGATTCACAACCTGGCGCAGTAGGCACAACGTGAACATGATTGTGGCCTTGCAGGTTCTGGCGGTACCAAACCGCTAATTGCCGCCGAAAGGAATTGTCGATATCGAGATATTTCAACTGGACGATGGCAATCGCGGCCATAATCGAATTGCCGTGATATTTATGCCCGATCTCCTCGACGTCATACATCCATTTGTAGGCCCCCTGGGAAGCGGTGCGCGCATATGTATCCTTGTTGATGCCCAACCAGGTGAGCTTGCGGACGCGCTCATCGTCCTCCGCTTCCTTGAAACAAATCATTCCGGAATCGGCGGTTGGAAGATTCTTGACCGCCTGGAAACTGAACACCGATACATCAGCGTCACCACCGATGTGCCTGCCGTCGACGCGGGTGCCTGACATGTGGGCAGCGTCGAGCACCAGTTTGATGTCGCGCGCGCGGCAAATCTCCAATATCTTCTGATACTGACCAACGTTGCCTCCCATGCCGACGAATATCAATGCTTTCGTTTTCTCGGTGATCCGCTCAAGCACACTTTGCGGGTCAAGGCAGAGATACTCGTCAACATCAGCGAATACCGGCTTGAGGCCAGCATATAGAATGGCATGATTTGTCGACACGAACGTCAACGGCGTGGTGATGACCTCACTGTCATCATTCCATCCATATTTGGACTTGAACAACTGGAAAGCCAGATGAAGCCCAACCGTATTGGAATTCAGAAAATGGGCGTGTGAGAGACCCGTATAGTTCTTCCACGCCGTCTCAAATTCAGCGGTCTTGAAGCCTAATCCGGTCCATCCTTTTTCCAGGCACTCACGGATACCCGCAAGGCATTCTTCGATGCGGAAACTCGGTACGAATAATTGAACGCTCATCAAGACTCTCCGTGACGCTGGCGGTTCACACGTTGCTGGCGTGCCCCGTCTGACCGTTCAGGAGACGAGATACGATTTCTTTTGTCGATTGCTGCCATTCGGGCGCCGTCCAACCACAGGTTGCGGTGAACTTCGCCGTAGATAACCTAGAATTGGGGGGGCGGCGCGCCTTGGTCGGATAGTCTACTGTAGCAATGTCTCGTACCCGCGCCCAAGGGCCACCAAACACGCGGCTTGTGTCCAGGATATGACGCGCGAAACCACTCCAATTGGTCTCGCCTGTTCCCACCAAATGGTACACACCGAAGGACGAAAAGCCCGTTCTGGGATGCAACATCGCTGCCGCATGCAAGATTGCGTCAGCAATATCAAGCGCTGAAGTGGGATTTCCCCACTGGTCGGCCACGACGGCGATCTCGTCCCTGTCGACGGCAAGCTTCAGCATCGTCTTGACGAAATTCCGGCCGAACGGGCTGTATGCCCATGCCGTGCGCAGGATCAGATGGCGCGCATTGGCAGCGGCCACCGCTTGTTCACCAGCGAGCTTGGAGGCACCGTATGTATTACGCGGTGCAGGCGTATCAGTTTCGACATAGGCATCGGCCTTGGCGCCGTCGAAGACATAGTCGGTCGAAAGATGGATGACGGGAACGCCGAGCCGCGCCGCGGCCTCGGCCACCTTGCCGGCACCGGTCGCGTTTACCGCAAAGGCCAGATCGGGCTCGTCCTCGGCCTGATCGACGGCGGTGTAGGCGGCGGCCGACACGACGATATCGGGCTTCGCCGCCGCGATGGCGTCGATGACGGTGTCGGGTCTTGCCAAATCGAGCTCCGGGCGACCGAGGGCGACGACCTCCGTGCCCGCGCGGCCGGCCTCCAGCAGGCTCGCCGCGACCTGGCCGTCGCGTCCGGTGACGAGGAGCCTCACGCGCCCACCTTGCGTGCTTCGCCCAGCCTTTCGCCGGCATAACGCTGTTCGCGGATCGGCCCCCACCACCATTTGTTGTCGAGGAACCAGTCCACCGTCCTGGCAAGGCCGCTGTCGAAATTCTCCCTCGGCGTCCAGCCGAGTTCTCGGCTTATCTTGGTGGCGTCGATGGCGTAGCGGCGGTCGTGGCCGGGGCGGTCGGTGACGAAGGAGATCAGTTCGCGATAGCGCCTGCCGCCGGCGCGCGCGCGCCTGGTGTCGAGCAGGTCGCAGATCGTCTCGACGACGGCGAGGTTGGTGCGTTCCGAATTGCCGCCGACATTGTAGCTCTCGCCCGGATGGCCTTTCGTGGCGACGAGTTCCAGGGCACGCGCATGATCCTCGACGAACAGCCAGTCGCGCACATTGGCGCCGGCGCCATAGACCGGCAGCGGCTTTTCGTCGAGCGCGTTGAGAATGACCAGCGGGATCAGCTTCTCGGGGAAATGATAGGGGCCGTAATTGTTCGAACAGTTGGAAAGCACGACCGGCAGGCCGTAGGTCTCGTGCCAGGCGCGCACCAGATGGTCCGAAGCCGCCTTCGAGGCGGAATAGGGCGAGGACGGCGCGTAGGGTGTCTCCTCGACGAACATGCCGCCGTCGAAAGGCAGGTCGCCGAACACCTCGTCGGTGGAGACGTGATGGAAGCGGAAGCGGCCCTTTTTGTCGCCGGACAGGCCGCGCCAATATTCCAGCGCGGCATTGAGGATCTTGTAGGTGCCGACGATGTTGGTCTCGATGAAGGCGCCCGGGCCGTCGATCGAGCGGTCGACATGGCTCTCGGCGGCGAGGTTCATGACGATGTCGATATCGTCGCGGCGCAGAAGATCGAGCACCGCCCTCTCGTCGCAGATATCGGCCTGGGCGAAGCTGTAATTGTGGACATTCTCGATCGGCCGCAGCGAGGCCAGGTTGCCCGCATAGGTCAGCTTGTCGAGATTGGTCACCCGGTAGGCCGGGTTGGCGCACAGATGCCGGCAAACCGCCGAACCGATGAAGCCGGCACCGCCCGTCACCAGAAAATTCATCGCGCCGTCCTTATGCACCACACGCTCCATCAGGCGAACACCTCGGCCGCCGCCAGCAGCGGCGCCTTGAGGTCCTTGTCGGAAAGCTGGAACCCGCCGGCCAGCGACGGCCATTCGATGCCGATGGCGGGATCGTCGAAACGGATCGAGCGGTCATGCTCGGGAGAATAGGTGTCGGTCACCTTGTACAGCACCTCGGTGTCGGGCACGAGCGTGACGAAGCCGTGCGCGAAACCCTTTGGCACCAGGATCTGATTGCCCTTTTCGGCCGACACTTCCAGCGCGACCCATTTTCCGAAGGTTTTCGAGGCGCGGCGGATATCGACCGCGATGTCGAAGATGCTGCCACGGATGACGCGCAGCAGCTTGTCCTGGGCGCGCGGCGCAAGCTGGTAGTGAAGCCCGCGCAGGACGCCCGGGGCGGCGGAATAGGAGTGGTTGTCCTGCACGAACGTCAAATCGATGCCGGCCCGCGAAAAGCGCTCGGCATTGTAGGTTTCCATGAAGAAGCCGCGTGCGTCGCCATGGCGTTTCGGAACGATTTCCAGCACCCCGTCGATGCCCAGGGATCTCACCTCCAGCATCTAGCCCTCCGAAAGATCGGCGACACGCCGGCGCAGATAGGCGGCGTACTCGTTCTTTCCCAGGCGGGTCGCGCGCTCCAGCACCATGTCCGCCGTCAGCCAACCCTGTTCGAAGGCGATCTCCTCCGGGCAGGCGACCTTGATGCCCTGGCGATGTTCGATCGTGCGCACGAAGGAAGAGGCTTCGTGCAGGCTGTCATGGGTGCCGGTGTCGAGCCAGGCATAGCCGCGGCCCAGCCGGTGAACATGGAGCTGGCCGCGCTCGAGATAGACATTGTTGACCGCCGTGATCTCGATCTCGCCACGCGCCGAAGGACGAATGGTCGGGGCGATGTCGACGACGTCGTTGTCGTAGAAATAGAGACCGGTGACGGCCCAGTTGGACTTCGGCTTCTGTGGCTTTTCCTCGATCGTCAGCGCGGTTCCGGTCGCCTTGTCGAAAGACACCACGCCATAGCGTTCGGGGTCCTCGACATGGTAGGCGAACACCGAAGCCCCCCTCTGGCGCGATGCCGCGGCACGGCAAAGCTGCGACAGCCCGTCGCCAAAATAGATGTTGTCGCCCAGGATCATCGACACGCTGTCCTTGCCGATGAAATCGCGGCCGATGATGAAGGCTTCCGCGAGGCCATTGGGCTGCGGCTGCTCGGCGTAAGACAGTGCCAGCCCGAAGTCCGATCCGTCGCCGAGTAAAGCACGGAAAGCCGGCAGATCACGAGGCGTCGAAATGATCAGAATCTCTCGTATTCCCGCGAGCATCAACACGCTCAGCGGATAATAGATCATCGGCTTGTCGTAAATGGGAAGAATTTGCTTAGAGACTGCTAATGTTAGTGGATAAAGACGTGTTCCACTGCCTCCAGCAAGGATAATTCCTTTCAAGAAGCTCTCCTCGACATGCCAAAGCCCCCCGGCCCTGAGTGCCTGTGCTTAGGTTTCATGCATTGGCTTGTCAATGCGGCACACGACAAACGTGTCGGCCATGTTGAATACCGTCCATCGACGGGCGCCTCCCGCTTCGGCCGGACCCGCCTGATCCCAATCTTGGCAAGGCCGAGGCCCCGATCACCGTAGGGCAGACATACCAACATTTAGGCCACAGCCATGATTACATGCGCCTGGATTTTGGCGGCAACTTCGCCACTGCCATGTCTGTCGGCAATGGCGGATGCCGCGTAGTCGGTTGCGGCGTCCAGTTTTCCAGCGTCCCTGGCCTCGATTTCGCTGCGAAGAACGGTGCCCTGACAATAAGCGACGGCCGGAAGGCGCGGCGAGGATGCGCGGCTTTGTTCGGCTGTCGTCTCGATCGCAACGTCGGAGAAACCCGCATCCTCCAGGTCGCGACGGATCAGCGCCTTATCGTGGTAGCCGTGCGGCGTGCGTGCCAGGAAGCGCGGCGGATCGTCGGGAAAAATCCGCGCCAGCGCATTGGTCACGTCATCGGCGAACACATTCTCCTCGATGCGATCCCATACGTTGAACAAGAACCGTCCTCCCGGCTTCAAGACCCGCCTGGCTTCGCGGTAGGCGGAGGTGCGGTTTGGAAAGAACATCGCACCGAACTGGCAACAGACGAGATCGAAGGCCGCATCCTCGAACGGGAGCGCCATCCCATCCGCCTGGCGCCATTCGATGCGGCTGTCGGGTGTCTGTCGTGAGGCGGCATAGTCGAGCATCGGCTGGTTCAGGTCGGTCACCATATAGCTTGCGCCAGGGGCCAATCTTGGCGCCAATGCGCGGGTGACGACCCCGGTGCCCGCGGCGATTTCCAGGACCGCGCCCGGCGACAGAGCCGCGGCTCGTTGCGCGATATCGACGGCGAACGGCTCGAAAATCAAAGGCACCATGTAGCGATCGTAGTTTTCCGGGATCGAGCCCGCGAACAGCTTGTCCGTTTCCAACATGGCAATCCCCACCGTCTGATGACTTGGGAGACTAGCACATATTTTTGGTCCTGGTCTTTTTCGACCGGGAGCCGGCCTCTACGCGGCCAAGAGCGCGTTCATCACGCCCGCCCAAAATAATCCTGGTACCACTCGACGAACCGCCCTACCCCCTCGGTGACGGAGGTGCGGGGGCGGTAGCCGACCGCCGCTTGCAGCGCCGAAGTATCGGCGAAGGTGTCGGGCACGTCGCCGGCCTGCAGCGGCAAGAGTTCGACCACGGCCTTGCGGCCAAGCGCGTTTTCCAGCGCCTCGACATAGGCGGTCAGCTTCACCGGGTTGTTGTTGCCGATGTTGAAGATGCGCCAGGGCGCACTGCTGGTCGCCGGATCCGGATGGCTGGAATCCCAGGCCGGGTTGGCCGCGGCGGGACTGTCGCTGGCGCGAATCACGCCCTCGGCGATGTCCTCGACATAGGTGAAGTCGCGCGTGTGGTTGCCGTTGTTGAACAGCTTGATCGGCTCGCCGGCCAGGATGCTCCTGGTAAACAGGAACAGAGCCATGTCAGGTCGCCCCCAGGGACCGTACACGGTGAAGAAACGCAGCCCCGTGGTCGGTAGGCCGAATAGATGGCTGTAGCTGTGCGCCATCAGTTCGTTGGCGCGCTTGGTGGCGGCGTAGAACTGCAAGGGATGGTCGGCCGGGCGATGCTCGGAAAACGGCATGTCGGTGTTGGCGCCGTAGACACTGGAGGTGCTGGCATAGGTCAGGTGCCCGACGCGGCTGCCGCGGCAGGCCTCGAGCATGTTGGTGAAAGCAACGATGTTGCTCTCGACATAAGCGCGCGGATTTTCCAGGCTGTAGCGGACGCCTGCCTGGGCGGCGAGATGGATCACCCGGTCGAAGGCGTGGTCGGCAAAGCAGCCATCGACCACGCCACGGTCGGCAAGATTGCCATGGATGAAATGATAGCCGGCATTGGTGCCGCGGCTCGCCTCGGCCAGCAGCCGCAGCCGCGCCTGCTTGATGTCGGGGTCGTAGTAGTCGTTGATGCTGTCGATGCCGACAACCTCGTCACCACGCTCCAGGAGCCGCCTGGCGACATGATAGCCTATGAAGCCGGCGGCGCCGGTGACCAGAACCTTCATCAGAAACGCCCGTCCGTGACATGCCTGGGGAACAGGCCCGAGCTCATCGCAGGCCAAGCCCCGGCCCGGAGTGATCCGGGCCGGATGCTCTCAAATCAGGAGCGCTTCAGCAACGACCAGACGGCCGGCACTAGGCTGGCCGCGAGAGCGACCTTGATCAGGTCGCCGACGATGAACGGCACGACGCCGAACTGCCAGGATTTTTCCGGGCCGATGAGCAGCGCCAGCCAGGCAAAACCCATCGCCATCATCACCACTTCGGCAACCAGCATGGCGTTGAAAAGCTTGATCGGATGACGGTCCCAGCCGCGGTCGGCGGCCCAGCCGACAATCGCCGCCATTACCACGAAGCCGGCGAGATAGCCGCCGGTCGAGCCCAGCATGTAGGCGATGCCGATGCCTTTTTCCGGCGTGCCCTGGAAGACCGGGAAGCCCATCGCGCCTTCCGCCATGTAGAGCAGCAGGGTGGCGACGCCGAGCCGCATGCCGAAGGCGGCGGCGATCAGAAAGACGGCGAGCGTCTGCATCGAGATATCGACAGGCCCGAGCACCACCTTGGTCTTGGCCGAAAGGGTCAACAGCAGTGTGCCGGCGATCGCCAGCAAAAACTGCGTCGCCAGTCGCGCAGCACCTTCCTGCGGCAAGGCCAGAAAAACAAGCGGGCGCGTCGTCGTTGCGGTTGTCATGGTCTTCCCCAATTCAATCTTGCCGCGAACCAGAAATCGCGGTCTTGCATTTTCCTATATTGGCTTGCGTGCTATGCGGCAATCGGTTTTGCCGTTCTTGGAACAATGCGCCGACATGGCTCTCAAATTCGATACCAGCTTCGACCCCGCATATGGCCAGGGCGTAAGCGTGGCCCCCGACGTGCAGCGCGTCACGGCCCGGAATCCCAGTCCCTTCACCTTTCATGGCACCAACAGCTATGTCGTGGGACGCGACACGCTGGCGGTGATCGATCCCGGACCGGATGACGGGTCGCATCTCCGGACCTTGCTCGACGTAATCGCCGGACGGCCGGTCAGCCACATCTTCGTCAGCCACACGCATCGCGACCATTCTCCGCTGGCGGCCCGGTTGAAGGAGCACACCGGCGCCCTGGTGCTGGCGGAAGGACCGCACCGACCGGCGAGGCCCTTGCATATCGGCGAAACCAATGCGCTCGACGCCAGCGCCGACACCGCTTTCGTTCCCGACATCGCGTTGCTGGACAGTGAACTGGTCAGCGGCGACGGCTGGGCGATCCGGACGGTCCTGACGCCCGGCCACACCGCCAATCACGCGGCATTCGCGCTGGAAGGAACCGGCATCCTGTTTTCAGCCGATCATGTCATGGGTTGGGCAACCTCCATCGTCGCGCCGCCGGACGGGGCAATGGCCGATTACATGGCATCGCTGGACCGGCTGATCGAGCGCGGCGATCGCCTGCTGCTGCCTGGCCATGGTGGACCGGTAGCGGCGCCGCGCGCTTTCATGCGCGGGCTGAAGACCCATCGCAAGATGCGCGAACGAGCCATACTGGAGCGGATCAGAGCCGGCGACAGGACCATTCCCGACATGGTCAAGGCGATCTACAGGGATACCGATCCCCGGCTGCACGGCGCCGCCGGCCTGTCGGTGCTTGCCCATCTGGAGGACCTGGTGGCGCGCGGCGTGGTGGCGACGGACGCCGCCCCCGCCATCGACGGCATCTTCACGCCGGGCCGATAGGCCTGCCCACCACCCACGCGTTGATCATGCCATTGTCGCGAGCGTGAATTCGCCCGGACATGGCTACTCGGCCGGCGCCGCGCCGACCTGGCCGGCGACTTCCTGATCCAGTTCCGCCAGGAAATCGGTGATGCGCGCGGCATTGTCGCCAAGGTCGTGGCGGCCGTAGCGCGAGGCCGACCGCATGTCGACGATGACCGTGTCGCCGTCATCCCTCACGCGAATGGCGACGTCCGCAGGAAGGCCAAGAACGAAGCTCGGGGCGACGGCGGTGATGGTCACCTCTGTCTGTCCGGCGAGTTCGGGATAAGGCTCCGAAAGGTCCCAGCCTCGCCGGTCGAGCACGGTTTCAACGGCATTGACGACGGTCTCGAATGGCAGGTCGTAGCTGCGCGCGGTGACCAATGGATAGCTGTCGGTCTGCAACGTCTGCTCACCCGGCGTCGGCGGGGACAGCACGTTCATGTCCTTGGTCCGGTCACCGACATCGAGCGCGGGCGGTTCGTCGAAATCGGTCGAGATGTCCCGCAGCGGCGGATAGATCGTCGCCCAGTAGGCGGCAACGCCGTAGGGGGTGAGCACCAGCAGCGCCAGCAAGACGCCGACGCTGAGATCACGGCCACCACGGTCACCAAAATTCCACAGCCTCGCAAAGGCCAGGCCGGCAAACAGCAGCGCCAACGCAGCCAGCAGGGCGACAATGCCCAGCACCCACAGGAACACCGGCGTTTGGACGAGGCCGAAGCGATGGCCGACAAAGTTCGTCAGCAAAAGAACCATCGAAAAGGCGGCCGTGCGCCGCGACCAGCCGGCAGCCTTCGACGTTTGCCGTTCGGGAATGCTAACCATTATTCTCTGCGCTGCCCCAACCCGGATGGAGGTCTAGTGCCTTTTTGCGGCGGCTTGAAGCCGAAACACGCAACATCCCCCTCAATCCGTCGGCAAGCGATAGTCCCTGAACTGCTGACGCAAGGTGGTCTTCTGGATCTTGCCGGTGGCGGTGTGCGGTATCTCGCCGACGAAGGCGACGTCGTCCGGCATCCACCATTTGGCCACCTTGCCATCCATGAAATCCAGAATCTCGGCCTTGGTCGGTCCCTTGCCCGGCTTGGCGACGACGACCAGCAAGGGCCGCTCACCCCATTTCGAATGCTGGACGCCGACGGCCGCCGCTTCCGCTACATCGGGATGGCCGACGGCCAGATTCTCCAGGTCGATGGTCGAAATCCATTCGCCGCCGGACTTGATGACGTCCTTGGCGCGATCGGTGATCTGCATGTAGCCGCCAGCATCGATATGAGCGACGTCTCCGGTATCGAACCAGCCTTCCTCATCGAACTGCTCCGCGCCCGCACCGCCATAATAGGCGCGGGCCACGGCCGGGCCGCGTACCTTGAGCCGGCCAAACGTCTTGCCGTCCCAGGGCTGCGCGTTGTTCTCGTCATCGGTCACCTTCATTTCGACGCCGAAGGGCGGATAACCCTGCTTGCTCTGGACGTCGAGCCGGGCCTCGCCGTCAAGGCTGGCATAGTCCGGCTTCAAGGTGCATAGCGTGCCGAGCGGCGACATTTCGGTCATGCCCCAGGCGTGGATGACCTGGACACCGTAATTGTCCTGGAATTTCGTCATCAGTGCGCGCGGGCAGGACGAACCGCCGATAACGACCTTGTTCAGATAGGGAAGCGTCTTGCCGGTCTCTTCCAGATATTGCAGCAGCATCATCCAAACGGTCGGCACGGCGGCGCTGAAGGTCACCTTCTCCTGATCGAGCAACTCATAGATCGAGGCGCCGTCCATCTTGCAGCCTGGCATGACCAGCTTGGCGCCGGTCATCGGACCGCTCTGGCCAAGGCCCCAGGCATTGGCGTGGAACATCGGCACAACCGGCAGGATCGTGTCGCGCGCCGACAGGCCCATGGCGTCGGGCATGGCCGCGATCATGGCGTGCAACACGTTCGAGCGATGGCTGTAGACGACGCCCTTCGGATCGCCCGTCGTGCCGGACGTATAGCACATGCCGGCCGCGGTGCCTTCATGAAAGGTCTTCCAGGCGAAGTCGCCATCGACCTCGTCAAGCCAGTCCTCGTAGGCAACGACACCGGGCAGGGTCGTTTGCGGCATGTGCGCCTTGTCGGTGAGCACGATCACCTTCTTCAGCGATTGGACGGCACCCGCGATTTTCTCCAGCAACGGGATGAAGGTAAGGTCGACGAAGACGGCCTTGTCCTCGGCGTGGTTCATGATCCAGACGATCTGTTCGGGAAACAGGCGCGGGTTGAGGGTGTGGTAGACAGCACCGATGCCCATGATGCCATACCAGGCCTCGATGTGGCGGGCGGTGTTCCAGGCCAGCGTCGCGATGCGGTCGCCCAAGGCAAAGCCGTCGCGCTCCAAGCGCTGGGCGACCTTGAGGGAACGACGATGGATGTCGGCGTAGGTGGTGCGCACGATCGGCCCCTCGATCGAACGCGACACGATTTCGCGCACACCATGTTGCCTTTCGGCATTGTCGATCAGCTTGTGGCACAGCAGCGGCCATTCCTGCATCAGTCCCAGCATGCCGTTCCCTCCCTGACGCTTTTTGCCCCGAGCTTTTCGCCTCGCGCTTTTGACCGCATTGTGAAGCGAACCGGCGAATTGTCCAGCCACCCACCGGCGCGGCTGACGAAAGTCGGAGTTCGGCCTGTATTTGGCAAATGATTGAATCCGGACGCTTTTTGATTTTGCCTGGCTGGCCTGCTGCCATTCGAATGGCAGGGGCTTCAAATACATTACGCCGGCGCAAACTCTCGTGATCGGACCAACCGCAAAAAGTGCCATAATCCGGCCATCGTCGGCGTTAATCTTCGTTAACGGGCAAAGGGGTGCGATTGGCGACTGAAAGAGGTTCGCATGGACGCGCTCGACGATAAGGTTCTCGAGAGTACTCTTGCCGAAAGCCTGGCCGATCTGGTGCCGGACGAAAAGACTGTTTCCGAAGACGAGTTCGTCGAAGTTGTCGGCGGCGCGCTCGAAGCGGTCGGCGGCACGCTGCTGTTCAAGATGTGCGTCCAGAACGAAGGGGAAGGCCAGCATGTCGCGGCGGCATCCGTCGGCGATGGCGGTAATCGCCAGTTCCTGCTGCTCACCTTGCCAACCGGCGGCGGGGCGCTGAAAGTCGAGACCATTTCGAGAAGCAGCAACCCGGTGGCGGGCATCGCGGCCGCCTATGCAGGGCTGATGGACGCCTTCAAAACCGCCGCCTGATTTCCGCGGCAACGCGAAGGCTAGTCTTGCACCACGGGCCTTGTTCTATCCGGCCGCCCACCACACTTAAGGTCGGGGCAAGGAGAACCAGCATGGACAAGATCGCCAACCCGGCACCCGGCTTCCAACGCAATCCCGACAAGGTCATCACGATAGAGCCGTATTCCGGCACCGTCACGGTCCGCGCCGGCGATACGGTCATCGCGTCGTCCACGAAGGCGAAGGTGCTGACGGAGGCCCCCTACCCCGCAGCCTTCTACGTTCCGTTCGCCGACATCGATTTCGACAAGCTCAGCCGAACGGACCACTCGACCCACTGCCCCTACAAGGGTGACGCCAGCTATTGGAGCGTGCTGCCGGCGGGCGAAGCGGGCAAGGACGCGATGTGGGCCTACCGGCAGCCGTTCGACGAGATGGCCGACATCCGCGACCACGGCGCGTTCTACGCCAGCAAGGTCACCATCGAAGCCAAGCCGGACTGAACGCTTCGGCCCGACGCATCTACGGGTGCATTGAGATTCAGATCAGGCCCAGTCGTTAGAGCGGTTCGGCGATTCCATCAAACACTGAACAGCCCTACTCGGTGGTACCGTGATCGCCCGTCCCATCGGCGTCGTCGAGCCGCACGAAGGTCATGCCCTTGTCCTTGAGTGCCAGCAGGCCCTGCACAACGCCCTCGCCTGCGGCATGGGTCGGCTGGTTGATATGAGAGATGATGACGTCGCCATCCTTGGCCGCGGCGATACGCCTGGCCGTCTCCTTGGCGCCGAGCAGCGAGCCGCCGTCGCCATTGATCGAGAAGCCGGCAATCTTGAAGCCGAGCTTGCGGATCATCGCGATGGCCGAGGGGCTGTATTCGGCGGTTGCGCCGCGGAACCATTTCGGCGCCGGTTCGCCGGTCGTAGCCAGAGCCGCGGCCCCTGACTCGACCTCGGCGAGCACAGCCTCCGGGCTGCCGGCGCTGCTTATGCCATAGATTTTCCGTGGCGTGTCGACCGCCGGAACATGGCGACCGCCGTGATTTTCCAGTTCGAACAGGTCGGGATGCGCCCGCATGATCGCGACGGCATCGGCGTTGCGCTTCAGCCAGATGCCGGTGACGAAAATGGTGGCCGGTATCTTGTTCTCCACCAGCGCCGAGAGAATGCGCGTGTCGGTCTTGCCGCCGCAGGCATCGAGCGTGAGCGCAACGCGGCCGGTTCCGCTTGCAGCCGGCTTGATGTGCAGCGTGGGTTCGACCAGCGGCGCGGCATGGGCGCTGGATATCAGCGCCACCGACACGGCGATCATGCAGACATGTTTTTGCAGCAGATGCATCAAACCAAATTCCCGACCCGCGACTTCAAGCCGCTATCCCAAAACCCGCATGAAGGCGAAAATCGGACGAGGGATAGCAGAAAAACGCATGACGCGGCAATTTGACCTTCCGCTTGGTGAACGCGTCATTCGGCGACAGTCCGGCCGGTCCATTGCCCTCGGACAGCGCGTTCCTTTTCCAGCTCGGTGCGTGCGAGGATCTCGCGCACCGCATCGACCACCGGCTTCACCTCAAGACGCCAGACGCAGCACGCCTTGCTGGGATCGGTTCGGCGACACAAATCCCTGGCCACGCAATCGCACGGCATTGGCGGCCGGAGCACGATGCTGGGCACGCCGACAGGTCCCCAGCGTGCCGGATGCGTCAGGCCGAAAAGGCCGACAACCGGGGTGCCCGCGGCAGCGGCCATGTGCATAGGGCCGCTTTCGTTGCCGAGAAACAGCCGGGCCCGTTCCAGGACCGCCAGCAGGCTCTCGAGTGACAGCGCTCCAACCAGATCGACCACCGGCGCCGCCGTCCCGGTAACGATCCGTGCGGCGGTTTCACGTTCGTCAGGCCCTCCCACCAGGACGACACCCAGTCCGGTTTCGGCCGCAATCTCGTCAATCGCCTGGGCAAACCGTTCCGGCTGCCATTGCCGGCCCTTGAAACTCGCGCCCGCATGGACGGCGACGAAGGCGTTCGAGTGGATATGGTGCCCGTCCAGAAGCACCAAGGCTTTCGCGGCCTCGGACGGCAACGGCTGGATGCTCGGTACCGTCACGCGCAGATCGATGCCGAGCGCTTCAAGCGGGGAGAGGTAGCGATAGACAAAATGCTGGCCGCCAAACCCAAATGGTCTGGCAAACACATTGGCGGGCTGCCTCTCCAACAGCTTCAGCGGCCTCTCGGGAGGATTGTAGCCGATACGTGTCCTGGCGTTGACGAAGCCGCTGACGACCCGAGAGGTCTTGGAATCGGTCAAATCGATCGTCAGGTCGAAATGGAAGCGGCGCAGCGCCCGCACCACGGCATAGAGCTCTTTTCCACGCTCCAGCGGGTTGCCTCGAATGCGGGCTCGCCTGAACGCAACCACCTCGGAAGCGATGCCATGCGCAACCACGAAGCTCTCGAAGTGGGCTTCGCAGAGGAACACGATCCTGGCACCGGGAAATTCGAGCTGCAGGTTTCCGGCGAGCGTCGAGGCGAGGACGATATCGCCTATGAACTTCGTTTGAATAATCAGGATCGAGCGGAACGGAGCGGGTGACATCTAAAACGTCTGTTTCCGGAGACAATTGGCGGTCATCCGCAAATTGATCGCAAACAATGTCGAGATTGCGCTCATGTCGCCAGTACGTCCGCGTGAGTTTTCATACAAACCGCAAGCTTCGTACCGGTCTATCCGTGTCCTACCTTTGCCGCCTGCACAGCGGCCTGCGCCGCAGCCAGCCTGGCGATCGGCACGCGATAGGGTGAGCAGGAGACGTAGTCGAGCCCGACCTCCTCGCAGAAGCGGATCGACGAAGGATCACCGCCATGCTCGCCGCAGATGCCAAGCTTGATGCTGGGCCGCGTCGCCCTGCCCTTTTGCGCCGCCATGCGCACCAGTTCACCGACACCGTCAATGTCGAGAGAGACGAACGGATCCTGCTCGATGATGCCCTTCTGGCGGTAGGTTTCCAGGAAGGAGGCCGCATCGTCGCGCGAGATGCCGAAGGTTGTCTGGGTGAGGTCGTTGGTACCGAAGGAGAAGAACTCGGCCGTCTCGGCGATGACATGGGCGCGGATCGCCGCGCGGGGGAGCTCAATCATGGTCCCAGTGAGGTAATCAATCTTGACGCCGCTCTCGTCCATGACGCTCTTGGCGACCGCATCGATGCGCGCCTTCACATAATCGAGTTCCTTCACCAGGCCGACCAGCGGCACCATGATCTCGGGCACCACCAGTGCGCCGGCTTTCTTGCCGGCCTCGACGGCCGCCTCGAAAATGGCGCGCGCCTGCATTTCGGCGATCTCGGGGTAAGACACGGCCAACCGGCAGCCGCGATGGCCGAGCATCGGGTTGAATTCGTGCAGCGCCTCGGTGCGCTGCCTAAGCTTGTCGGGCGACACATTCATCACGGCCGCGACTTCGGCGATTTCGGCCTCGGTCTTGGGCAGGAATTCGTGCAGCGGCGGATCGAGCAGGCGGATCGTCACCGGCAGGCCGGCCATGATCTCGAACAGTTCCAGGAAATCCGAGCGCTGCATGGGCAGAAGCTTGGCCAACGCGGCGCGCCGGTCCTTCTCGGTGTCGGCCAGGATCATCTCGCGCATGGCGACGATGCGGGCGCCGTCGAAGAACATGTGCTCGGTGCGGCATAGCCCTATGCCTTCGGCGCCGAAGGAGCGCGCCATGCGGGCGTCGAGCGGCGTTTCGGCGTTGGTGCGCACCTTCATGCGGCGCACCGCGTCCGCCCACTCCATGATGGCGGCGAAATCGCCTGACAGTTCCGGCTGCAGCATCGCCACGGCGCCCTTGAGCACCTGGCCGTTGCCGCCGTCGATGGTGATGATGTCACCCTTGCGGAAGGTCTGTCCCATCGAGATCAGCGTGCCGGCCCTGTAATCGACACGCAGCGAGCCGGCGCCGGACACACAAGGCTTGCCCATGCCGCGCGCGACCACCGCGGCGTGGCTGGTCATGCCGCCGCGCGTGGTCAGGATACCCTCGGCCGCATGCATGCCGTGGATATCTTCCGGACTGGTCTCTATGCGCACCAGGATCGCCTTGCGCCCTTGCGCCTTGAGATCCTCGGCATCGCCGGAGGAAAAGACGATCTCGCCGGTGGCGGCCCCGGGAGACGCCGGCAGGCCGACACCGATCACGTCGCGCGCGGCTTCTGGGTCGATGGTCGGGTGCAGCAACTGGTCGAGCGAAGCCGGATCGATGCGCGCGACCGCCTCTTCCTTGGTGATCAGCCTGTCCCTGGCCATCTCGACGGCGATCCTGAGCGCCGCTTTGGCGGTCCGCTTGCCGGACCTTGTCTGCAGCATCCACAATTTGCCGCGCTCGATGGTGAATTCGAGGTCCTGCATGTCGCGGTAGTGCTTTTCCAGGCTGTCGGAGATGGTGACGAAGGACCGGAAGGCGTCCGGCATCAGCTTCTGCAGTGACGGCTTGTCGGAGCCCGCAGCGATGCGCGCCGCCTCGGTGATGTTCTGCGGTGTGCGGATGCCGGCAACGACATCCTCGCCCTGCGCGTTGACCAGGAACTCGCCATAGAGCTGCTTTTCGCCGGTCGACGGGTTGCGGGTGAAGGCAACGCCGGTGGCCGAGGTCTCACCCATATTGCCGAACACCATGGCCTGGACATTGACCGCCGTGCCCCAGCTTTCGGGAATATCGTGCAGGCGCCGGTAGGTGATGGCGCGGTTGTTCATCCAGCTCGAAAACACCGCGCCGATCGCGCCCCAGAGCTGCTCGTGCGGATCCTGCGGGAACGGCTTGCCCAGCTCTTCCTCGACCTTGGCCTTGTAGAGCGCGATGACGCCTTGCCATTCGATGGCCGTCAGCTCGGTGTCGAGCTCATGGCCGAGGCTGGCTTTCTGGTCTTCCAGGATTTCCTCGAATACCTCGTGATCGAGGCCCATGACGACATCGGAATACATCTGGATGAAACGGCGGTAGCTGTCATAGGCAAATCGCGCATCGCCGGAATCGGAGGCCAGCGCCTCGACCGTCTCGTCGTTCAATCCGAGATTGAGCACGGTGTCCATCATGCCGGGCATCGACGCCCGGGCGCCGGAACGCACCGAAACCAGGAGCAGCTTCGACGGGTCGCCGAACCGGCGGCCGGTCAGCCGGCCGATATGGTCGAGCGCGACGGCGACGTCGGCTTCCAATCCGGCCGGATAGGTACGGCCATTGGCATAGTAGGCATTGCAGACCTCGGTGGTGATCGTGAAGCCCGGCGGCACCGGCAGGCCCAGGCTGCACATCTCGGCCAGATTGGCGCCCTTGCCGCCCAGCAGATTCCTGTCGCCGGCACGGCCTTCCGCCGCACCATCGCCAAAGGTGAAAACCCATTTGGTCATGCTTTGCTCTCCGGTTGCAGGAGACTGGAAAGATTGGCGAAACGGAAACTTCCGCCCGTGTCCGACTTTGGAGCGATATGATGCTGCAGTGCGAAAGGCAAGCGCCCCGGCAAGCCGTTTCGCCGCTACAATCGATTAAGAAAAAGCCATCCTCCGGGATGCGTCAAAAAGACTTGCCACCTCACGGTTCGATGTTTAGAACATAAAGGGAACAAAGAGGTGCCTCATGAAACAGCCTGGAAAACTGGACTATCTGGAAATGCCGGCGACCGGCGGCACGCTGGACCGGATGAAAGGCTTCTATAGTGCCGCCTTTGGCTGGTCGTTCACCGACTATGGACCAACCTATTCGGCCTTTGCCGAGGGGCTGGACGGAGGTTTTCAGGCCGATGCAGAAGAAGCGCCGGCCAAGCCGCTGCCCGTGCTTTACAGTGAGAATCTGGAAGAAACCCTTGGCGCGGTCGAAAGCGCCGGCGGAACGATCGTCAAGCCGATATTCGCATTCCCGGGCGGCCGACGCTTCCACTTTGTCGACCCAGCCGGCAACGAGTTGGCTGTGTGGTCCGTATAGTCCGTTTGTGGATCATCTGGCGGCAATCGCACTGCTGGTCAGCTGAGTGCCTTCGCGGTCGCTCATAAGCATTGTGCTTTTCGGCTGCTCTGCTAATAACGCGCCCGCACAGCGACTCTGACGGCTACTGGGGCGTCGCCAAGTGGTAAGGCATCGGTTTTTGGTACCGACATTCCCAGGTTCGAATCCTGGCGCCCCAGCCAAACTGGACTCCCCGTCGGCAACGCTGTTTGCTGTGCGCTAGTTGCTGCTCCGGACGCGACCGTTTCCGCAAGTAGATCAAAGGGTTGCCTGAATACGGCGTGACCCTCGCCTTTGTCCCATTGGCAGTTCGACAGCACGAGATTCAAGAGTCGCTTTTTCTCGTGCACAGGCTGTTTCACAGACAGTCGGCAGGCATTGCGCGCCAGTTCCAACAGCCGGATGCCGTCCTCCATGTATGATTCTTCGGCGCTACCATGGCGCTCTATCTCGGGAAACAGCCGCGTCTGTTCGGTTCGCCATGTGCTGACATCCGGTCATAGAACGCGTTGTCGATGCGGCCATCGAGCTTGTCGAGATACATGGCGTGCAGCCGATCCTCGAGCCGCTTGTACTCGACCTGGCATCGATGATCGCAGCGCCCAAGCCCCCGGCGAGCGCCAACGGCTTGCCAATCACAGCGCAGGCAAGGCCGGCCGAAACGGCAACCAACAGCACGAGCGGTGCTGCGAGCACGAGCGTCGCCACGCCGGCCATATGGCAGCGCTGCCGGGCGCAAGCGGCAGCGCCCTGAGGAAGGGCGCGAAGGCGCGTTGAAGGCAGAGCTCGGACACCGCTTTGCCGGCGAGCACTCCGAGCACCGCCAAGGCAAGTGGCAGGCCGACAGTCCATAGAAGTTGGTCGTGGCGGAGTTTCGGCGCCCCAGTATCCAAGGCGATCACGATATTGGCGACCGCATAGGCCGGAAGACCACTGCCGCCGAACGCAATCCAGGCAAGATCGCGGCGCCGCATCGCACGCAGGCCGGCGACCAGCTCGCGCCAGAGCAATATCAGGACAAGCCCGTCGTGCCGCATTGGACCGTCATCGTGTTTCCGATGTTGAAATAGGTCACGGCAATTGTGCCGCGAGTGCGGCGACCGCTCATCCGCCGCCGGCCGGCTTCGCATTGACGTTCTTCATGGCGGCAAGCAGATAATCCTGCACCGTTGCCTGAAGATTGGTCGTGGCGGCGCGCACCGCGGCCATCGCCTGGCTGACCGCCGCTTCGTCGAAGGGCCGCGCCTTCTCGGCCGCCGTCAGGTCAGCGCGCGCCGCGCGCAGCTGCCGCAGCGCTTCGAACGTGCGGGCGCGGTTGTCGCGCATGACCGTGCGGAATTCCTTGCGCACCTCTGGCGAGTAGGCGCCCGCGACCTCCGCCAGCAACTCGCGCGCAACGGCCGCTTGGCGCAGGCCATGCGCGGCATAGCCGATGAAGAAGAAGTTGAGGGCAAGCGACAGCGCGAGCACAACCAGCACGGCCGCCCAGATCCATGAGCGCTTGGTCATAGCTGGTCCCCCTCGCCCGGGTCGGCCGCGATCGCCGACCCTCCATCATCTGCAAGCCTGGCGCCCGCAGCGAGCGCCAGAAGTTCGGAATCCTGGGGCTGGTCCTGAAGGCGCGCCACCTGGTAGCCGGCGACCGTCGCGGCGACGAGGACAGCGGCGGTGCAAGTGGCGAGGCCCGCCGGCGCAACAAGGAAGCGCAGGAGCAGGGACGGCCGCGCCGCGCCACGCTGGATCCGTGCCATCACCTCGCGCGCCAGAGCATCATCGTCGCTCTCGACCAGCGCGGCCTGCCGCACGAGCCTGTCGAGTGCCGCGTCGGCGCCGGCATCGCCGTCAAGCGCCATGAACGCCAGAGCCGGTCCCCTCAAGGGTGCCGGCCAGGCATCGATATCGTCGCCGAAGCGGCGCCGGTTCTTCTCGAATTCCTCGCGTGTCATGAGGACTTCCTTTCGCGGCCCTGGGCCGCATCTGCCAAATGATCCTTGAGCGTGCGACGCCCGCGCACGAGCAGTTGCTCGACCGAACCCGCGCTGGTGCCCATCACCTCGGCTATTCCGCCGATGTCAAGCTCGCCCACGGCCCTCAGAAGCAGCGCCATCCGCTGGCGCTCCGGCAAGCGAGACAGGCCATTGCGCACGATCGCCAGTTCCTGCCTAGCGGCCGTCGCGGTCTCGGCATTTACTTCCGGCGTGGCGGGCTCCTCGCCGATGTCGTCCAGCCCGAAGAAGTTGCGCAGCGCGCGGCGCCGGCGCTGGTCGATGCAGCGGTTGGCCGTGATCCGGTAGAGCCACGTCGAGGCGCGTCCTCTGCCGGGATCGAAGCGCGCGGCCTGCTTCCAGACGGTCACGAACACCTCCTGCACCACATCCTCGGCATCGGCGGCATGGCCGAGATAGCGCGTGGCGAACGTCCGCAGCCCACGGCCATGGCGGGCCATGAGCTCGGACAAAGCCGCCTGACCGCCCGCGGCGATGTGGGCCAGAAGCTCGTCATCGCCGCGGGACGCTTCACCCGGCACGGCGGCCGGCACCGGTTGACGAAGCATCGACGGCGAGGACGAAAACCGCGACGATCCGGCTCGGCAGAAGGGCGAATTCCGACGTCAAGTCCCTCACCAGATGTCAGCGGCGCCAGCGGCGAAAGCCGCGGACCGTATTGCCGTTCGGGCCCGTGAAGCTGCCGACCGAACGGCCGCGAAACGGCCCGGCCGCGGAATAGCGCTGGCCCGAAACGGTCTTGCCGTTCGGCCCCGTGGCAGAATAGCTCCTGGAGCAGCGGTCAACAACGCCGGCCTTGCAAGTGGAACCGGACGTGTAAGTGCCGCCGTTCGGTCCAATTCGCGTCGTCGAGCCGGTATAGATGTTGCCGTCCCGGCTGACACTGCGGCTCAACTCGCCGCCACGGGCGGTCTTGCGTGTCCAGTCTTCCGCCGAGGCAGGGGAAGCCGCCGACCAGACCACCGCTGCGCCGAGGCTTAGCAGTGCAAGTTTCGCTATGGAAATCATGTCACGTTTTTCCTTCCAGGTCGCGCGTCAGTTGGCGTGAGCGGAGACGATGTTGCGAATGGTCGCGATCTCGTCGGCGGAGAGCCTGCCGTCGCCGTTGCGGTCGGCGAGATCGAAGAGCGGCGTGCTCGCCTGAAACTCGTTCTCGGTGACCTTGCCGTCACCATTCCTGTCCATGCGCCGCAAACGATTGCCGAGGTGGGCCTCGGCCGCTTCGGCGCGGTCTTCTACGGCCTGCCGGGCGGTTTCGACCTCCTTCTCGTCGATGATTCCGTCGCCGTTGCGGTCGAGCCTCTTGAAGATGCGTTCGCGGGCGGCAAGGATCTCGTCCTTCGAGATCGCGCCGTCGCTATTGGTGTCGAGGCGCTGGAGGATGCGTTGGCCGGGGATGTCCTGCGCCGCGGCGGCGCAGATCGGCGTGAGGCCTAGAAGCAGGCACGCAAAGATCGCTGAGCGTTTCATGAGTTGTCCCTTTCGATTGTGACGTCGCGGGGTGAGCGACTGTCGGTCAATACGCAGCCCGGCTCGCACTCCTACGCCGGCGGCCGGATTTTTTCGTTGGCCCACTTAGCGTCAGTGTCCCGAGCGTCGAACTCGCGAAAAAAACGCAGGCGGCGCGTAGGAGTCATCGAATGCCTGCGTAGGAGACGCTGCAAGGACGGTCCGCGGCGGGCCGTCGATTACAGCGGAGACCCAGATGACCAAGATCGTGACCGCCCTTGCGGGACTGCTTCTGTGCGGCTGCAGCGCGTTCGCTGCCGACCAGGGCGCCAGGGAGGCGTTCCGACGCATCGACACCAATGGCGACCGAAAGCTCGAGTTCAGCGAAATCCAGGCAGCGCGGGCGCGGATGTTCGACCGGTTGGACGCCAATCACAATGGCGTGCTCGAGCCTGGCGAGGTGCGGGCGGCAATCGAAGAGATCAAGTCGAAGCGCGATGTGCAGGCTGCACGGTTCACCGGCCTGCAGGCCGAAGCAAGCCGCATGGACCGCAACGGCGACGGAAAGATCTCGCGCGACGAATTTACGGCTGCCCTCCCCGACAGGCTGCTGCAGGCGGACACCGACGGCGACAAAGCATTGTCGATCACCGAGTTGCGGGCGCTGCGGCGCCAGTGACCACACCAGACCAGAGGAGACAATCGATGAACAGAACGATCACTGCTTTGTGCGGCGTGATGCTCAGCGCTACGGCCCTTGCCTCGCCGGCCGAGGCCATGCCGCTTGCGGCGCCGGCAGCGCCGACGTCCGTGACGAGCCAGGCAACGCCGATCTGGTACCGGCGCGGCTTCTACGTCGTCGGCGGCGCCTATTACTACAATGGTTACCGGGGCTATTGGCGGGTGCGGCCCGGCTACCGCTACTACAATGGCTACTGGTTCCCGGCCGCCGCCTTCGCGGCCGGCGTGGGGGCCGCCACGGTCGCGCCACCCCCGCCCCCCGCGGCGCGCCTGGCGGCCGCCCATGTGCGCTGGTGCTACGATCGCTACCGCTCCTACCGCGCCTGGGATAACAGCTACCAGCCCTATGACGGCCCTCGGCAGCAATGCCGGTCGCCCTATAATTGAAACTCGGCGCTGCCGTCATCGACGCCGGAAGGAGGCTCGCCCATGCAGAACCGCTCCATGCCTGCCAATACGGTCATACCGGTGCTTGCCTACTCAGACGTGGAGGCGGCGAGTCGTTGGCTCTGCGAAGCCTTCGGATTCGAATTGCGGCTGACGATCGGCAATCATCGCGCCCAACTCGGCTTCCGTGACGGCGCCGTCGTGGTCATAACCCTGAAGAGCGGCGGATCCGTGCCGCCGCCCGAGGAATTCTCGGTCATGGTGCGTGTCGAGGATGTCGATGCGCACCACCGCCGCGCGATGCGCCGTGGCGCCATGGCGCTGACCGCGCCGACGAGCTACCCCTATGGCGAACGGCAATATTCCTGCCGCGATCTCGCCGGTCACGCCTGGACCTTCTCGCAAACGATCGCCGATGTCGCGCCCGAGGAATGGGGCGGCAGAGCCGAGCGTCACGTCGAAACGGATTCAGACGACACGCTTTAAGCGTTGTTTTGACGTATGCTGCTGCCTGCATGGGCGCAAAGCTGTCGTTGGGAATGCTTAAGCGCTCGTGCTGACGCGCGCTATCAGCAAGGCACACGTGCCAGAGGTCGACGCCTCTTACCCGAAGGTCGAATCTACTGACCCACCTTGTCCATAAGCAACTGCAACTCGGGCTGCCGGCGCGATCCAGAAAGTTCGAAAAGCTTCCAAGAACCCCAGCCAAGCGCAGACATTCATTGAGACTGAGCACGCACCGAATCGGCCCTGCTCAAAACGCCGCGCCAGGCGCGAGATGTTGGCAGTCGGGATGGGCCGGACCAGCCCCTACTGCACCCGAATTGATGAGGGTGCCCTTATTGCCTCCGCAAGAGCAACCTTATTTGCATACATTCCATATCTTGTTGCGGTGCTTCAAGTTTCGACACCGGCACTTGATCCCGCCAACATCTCAAATGTGTGCTATTTTTGCTACATTTTTTGGCCGTCTGCCCAAAATCTATCATTTAGTCACAGCTTAATAATGAAACGTCCACGTTAATTTGTAAGATAGCGAACAAAGCCAGGCGCCGAGCCCGGCTGGGGCGCTCTTAAAAAGCGCGGGGAAACGCGGGTGGGAAAATGAAAACGACAGGTCTGTCAACCAAGGCCATGGGCGTTGGCCTCTTGATGGCGGCTACCATGCTGAGCTGGGGCACGCATGCGCTGACACTCAAGGAAGCCATGGCGGTTGCGGTTGAATCCAATCCGGAAATCGGCCAGGCCATCGAAAACCGCGAGGCGATCGAGTTCGAGCTGCGGCAGGCAAAGGGGCTCTATCTCCCAAGCGTCGACCTGGAGGCATCTACCGGCGCTCGCCGCCTGGACAACTCCACCCGCCGCGCGCTCTCCATCGAGCACGACGCGCTTTATCCCGCGGAGACCGATCTGACGGTTTCGCAAACGCTCTATGATAGCGGCGCAAGGCGAGCCGAACTCAACCGTCAGGCCTCACGAGTCGATGGCGCCTCGTTCCGCGTGCTGGAGCGATCCGAGTTCATCGGACTTTCGGTTGTCCAGGATTACCTGGAATACATGCTTCAGGGCTCGATCGTGGCCGAGGCAAAGAAGAATCTGGGCTTTCATCAAGCGATTCTCCACGACATCAGGGAAGGCATAGCAGGCGGCGGGTTGAACGAAGCCGACAGGCAACAGGCCGAGGAGCGGTTGTTCGCGGCCAAGGCCCGCATGCAGGAAGCCTCAGAGGAACTCGAGGCCTCGAGGATACGCTTCTTCAAGACCGTCGGGAAACCGCTGACCAATGCCTCGCGGCCAGGCGATGTTTCCTCCGCGCTGCCAAGGTCCCTGGACGACGCGCTGGGCATTGCGCGGGAAAACAATCCGCGCGTCCACATGGCCAATAGCGATATTGCCGCCGCCGCCTCGCAGGTTGACGCCGCTCGGGCGAAATACGGCCCTTCGATCGTCGCCGAAGGCACTGCCCGGGCCGGATACGACATTGACGGCGACAATGGAGACACGTCCGACTTGCAGGCACGGCTGGTGCTGCGTTGGAACCTGTACCGGGGCGGCATCGACAAGGCGAATGAGCAGGAGCAAATCCGCCGCGCCAGCGAGCAGCGGCTTGGGCTGCATCAGGTTCTGCGGGAGATCGAAGAGGCCGTTCGCACGTCGTGGGATCGCCGCTTCCGGCAAGCCGACCTGGCAAAGACCCTGAAGCTGCAAGCCGCAGCCAACGAGAAGCTGGTTGCCTCTTATCGCGAGCAGTTCAAGGTCGGACAGCGCTCGCTGCTCGACGTGCTGGATGCGCAGAATACGCGGTTCAACACAGCCACGCTGGCCGACACCGCGTCCTACGCATCCCTCTTTGCCCAATATCGGCTTCTGGCGGCGACCGGGCAGTTGCTGAAAACGATGGACATCCATCCGCCAAAGCAGGCCACGGCCTACGCCAAGGATGAATTTGCCGTTCCGGCGACCGCGGATACCGAAACCTATGCCCGGACCCCGTCGGAACAGACGAACGATATACCCTTCGACATCCTTGCCCCGGTCAGGAAGAAATGAGCCGGTGTAACGAGGGTTGAGGGTCCTGGCGGGCGGGTCGTGAATCAGCAGCCAAACATTCTGTCGCCCAAGGAGGCATTCAAGGCCTGCTTTTCGGCGGTCGCCGCCTATCTCGGCAGGCCGAGCGCGGAGACCGTGCTGTTTGCCGGGGTGCCGATTTCGGACACGCGCATCGAGGTCGCCGAGATCAGGCATCTTGCCGAACGCATCGGTCTCGAGACCCGCGAATTCAACCATCGCGACTTCTTGCGCGGCCGCGTCGATCTTCCGGCAATTCTCTTCCGTGTCAGTCAGTTGCCGATCGCCCTGCTGGCGGAAATCGACGGCGACGGGTATCTCACGGCGCCGCAGGAAGACGGGCGCACGACCGTCGGCAAATCCGAACTGGCCGCAAGTTACATCAGTGGCGGCGTATCCTTCTCGATCACCTATGCCAACGCCACCGAAGGCATGAAGGTCGGGTCGGCGCAGCAGATCGAACGGCGCCATTGGCTGACGGGAACGATGGGCGCTTTCTGGCGCACCTATTCGAAGGTCGTGCTGTCGGCGATCTTCATCAACCTGCTGGCCATCGCCTCGCCAATCTTCACCATGAACGTCTATGACCGCATATTGCCGAACAAGGCGATATCGACGCTCTGGGTGCTGGCGATCGGTATCGGCGCCGTCATTCTCTTCGACCTGATGCTGAAGACGGCCCGGGCCTCGCTCATCGACTATGCCGGGCGCAAGGCGGACCTGCGGATATCGTATCTGCTGTTCGAGAAGGTGCTGAATTCATCCTTGTCCGCGCGCCCGGGCTCGACAGGCGAATATGCCAACCGTGTCACTCAATATGAGTTCGTCAGGGAGTTCTTCACCTCCAACACCATCAGCGTCTTCATCGACACGGCCTTCGTCTTCATCTTCCTGCTGGTCATCTACGCGATCGGCGGCTGGTTGGTCGTCATACCGGCCTTGGCATTCGTGGCGTCGGTAATCGTCGGCCTCGTCACGCAACGTCGCATCGGCAAGCGGGTCGCCGCCTCGATGAACGAAGCATCCCAGCGCCAGGCCTTGCTGGTCGAGTCCATCTCCACGCTGGAAACAATCAAATCCCTGCGCGCCGAAGCCTATTTGCTGAGGAAGTGGGGCGAGCATTCGAAGAATGCGGCCAACACCTCCGAGAAGATCAAGCAGCTCTCGGCGGCGGCCGGCAACATCACCCAGGCCATCCAGCAGCTTGTGACGGTCGCCCTGGTCGTGGCCGGAGCCTATGCCTTTTCGGAAGGGCACGTTTCGACAGGAGCCATCATCGGAACGGTGATGCTGGCGAGCCGGGCCGTGGCTCCGCTCGGTCAGATCGCGATCACCTTGTCGAGATTTCGCCAGGCCATGCTCTCCTTGAGAATGGTGAATTCCATCATGTCCCAGCCGGAGGACCGGCCGGACACGGTGGGCTTTGTCAATCGCCCGATCCGCAATGGAGCGATGACGTTCAAGAATGTCGGCTTCGTCTATCCCGGATCGGAAAACGAGGTTCTGTCCGGCCTGAACTTCTCGGTGAAGCCGGGGGAGCGTATTGGCATCATCGGCCGCATCGGGTCAGGCAAGACGACGATGGGACGCCTGATCGGAAGGCTTTTCCTGCCGAGTTCCGGCGAGCTGCTGCTGGATGGCATCGACATCCGCCAGTATCACCCTTCGGAGGTGCGCGCCGCAGTGGGCATCGTTGCGCAAGCTGGCGATCTGTTTTCGGGCACGGTGAAGGAGAACCTGCTCATGGCATCTCCCGAGGCGACCGACGAACAGATTATCGAAGCCGCAAAAGCCGCAGGCGTCGACGAGTTCGTCTCTCGCCATCCGCGTGGCTACGACATGAATGTCGGCGAGCGAGGCACCAATCTTTCCGGCGGGCAGAGACAGACGGTGGCGATTGCCCGGCTGCTTTTGACCAAGCCGAAGATCGTCTTCCTGGATGAACCGTCCGGCTCGATGGATCTGGCTTCGGAACGACAGCTGATCAAACAACTCAAGACAGCATTTGACCGCGACACGACGCTGATCGTCTCGACGCATCGCTTCAGCATGCTCGAATTGGCTGATCGCCTTATTGTTGTCGAGCAAGGAAAGATCGTTGCCGATGGACCAAAAGAACAAGTCATTCAGGCGCTGCAGAGAACGAATTCCTGAATGAACAAATTATATCGGGCTGAAACCGATATGATAACGAGGCGTAGGAAATGCTTGCCAGGGAAGACCGCCCGCCGCTTTTTGCGACGGCGTCCATATTCATCATAGCGGCGCTCTTCGTCGCCTTTGTCGCTTGGTCATCATTCGCCGAGGTCGACGAGATCGCGCGTGGCGATGGCAAGGTCATACCGGCCTCCAAGACCCAGGTCATCCAAGCCAGCGAGCCGGGCGTCGTTCAGGAAATCGCTGTCAAGGTGGGGCAGGTCGTCAGGAAGAACGACCTCATCATTCGTCTCGACAATACTTTGAACACGTCCAGCCTCGGCGAACAGCAAGCCAAGGCGCGGGCCCTGCAAACACGCATCGCCAGGCTCAAATACGAACAGAGCGGCAGCATCACCGGATCGTTTCCGTGTCCGCAGGACATTCAGTCGGTGGCGCCGGAAATCTGCGACAACGAGCAAAATCTCCTCGTTGCCCGGCGCGAAAACTTCGACAACAAGCTGTCCGTGCTCAAATCGCGCCTCGACCAGCGCGAAAAGGAACTCGACGAGGCGAACGCCAATGTCGACCGCCTGACAAAAAACCTGGCTGTGAGCGACCAGCAGGCGAAGCTGGTCGAGGCGATGGTCAAGAAAGGTCTGATGGCAAGGACCGAGCAACTCAAGGTCGAGCAGGAGCAAACCGAACTCAACGGCCAATTGAACCTGGCCGGCGAGACGATAAAGAAAGCCAAGTCGGCGATCACCGAGGCGCAGCTCCAGGTCGAGGAACTCGGGCTGCAGTTGAAGCAGGAAGCACTCGATGACCTGACGCAGGCCTTGGCCGATCTTTCGGTGGTGGACGAAACCATTCGCGGCGCGACTGACAAAGTCGCGAGAACGGATATCCGTTCTCCGGTGGACGGTATCGTCAACACGATGGAACTGAACACCGTCGGCGCCTTCGTCCAGCCCGGTACTGTCGTAGCCGGCATCGTCCCCACTTCCGAGACATTGCTGGTCGAAGCGCGTGTTTCGCCCCGCGATGTCGCCTTTATCCGCCCCGATCAGGATGCCCTGATAAAAGTCACGGCTTACGATTTTTCGATCTTTGGCGGTATCGAAGGCAAGGTTTCCAACATAACCGCCGACAGCCTGGTCGATCAGAAGACGGGCGAGCCCTATTATCAGGTGCGCGTTTCAACCGACAAATCGACACTGGAGCGAGACGGAAAGGCATATTCGATCATCCCCGGCATGATCTGTTCCGTGGATATCAAGACCGGGCGCAAGACGATCCTGAGCTACCTGCTGAAGCCGATCAACAAAGCACGTCAGGAGGCAATGAGTGAGCGCTAGTGCCATCTCTCCCCCGCCCCCGAAAGACCGTCTGCTTCTGCCGCTCCCGACAGACGATTTCGAGCTCGAGTTCCGCGTCGTGGCGCGCGGCGGCACAAGGCGCGGCATCCGTCTGGAACGGGCTTTCTGGCTTTCGCTGAAACAGATGGCCGAGAGCCGCAAATGCACCATCGGCATGCTGGTCGACGAGATCGCCGAAAGTCACGCGGAGAAAGGAAACCTGACCTCGGCAATTCGGGTGGCCTGCATACGCGCGTTGGGACACGAAAACCTGAATTTGCACAGGCTTGCGTCGATCAGGACGGTAAACGCCATTCTGCTTGCCTGTCCGTCGCCGGCTTTCGCCTTGGCATCGACGAAGAAGATCGTGACGTTCAATGCGCCGTTCCAGCAACTGGTCAAACGGCAGTTGCCGACGGCGTTCGACGGAGACACGCGGCAGGACCTGAAGCTGGCGCTGGATCTCAACGTGGCGGATATATTCGCGCGCCTCGACACCAACGGCGACGTTGCCGTTGCGAGCGGATTTGTGATCGGCGCCGGCGAGCGCCGTTACCGAGGCCAATTGAACGTGGTGCGGGCGCCGGCGCTGGACCTGGAATTGCTGATGGCTTTTGTCTTCAACGGTTAGAGCGGCTTATCGTTTCGCCGTTCCATCTCTTTGTCTTGGCGCAATTCCCGGCGGAAAGCCCTATGCACTTTTCCTGGAATTGCTCTGGGCATTCGGCCAGGACAAAAAGCGACCGCGCGTTGTCTTTACTTGACTTCCGTCTGCGCGCCTTCGCCAGGCGCGACGGTTTCGAAACCGCCCTTGACGTCGGCCATCTGCGCGGCCCCCGGTCTGGATCCATGGATCCATGCCCGGTCGGTGCTGAACGAGTACAGGGGCTGATAGTCCGGAAGCGCGCTGTCCTTGAGCACCGTATTGTCGAGACTGTCGAGAATGTAAGCGCCGCTTGCAGTGCTCACCGCAAGCACGGCGTGGAAGAAACCTCGCTTGCGGTCCTGGAGAACGACGAGCGACATGCTGCGTGCCGGAATGCCGGCCCTCAGCAACGCCGTCATCTTGAGGATTGCGAAGTCCTCGCAGTCACCGGCGCGATTGGCGAGGATTTCCGAAGGCTTCGCCCAGTAGTCGAGCTTGCCATAAACGACACTGTCCTTCCTGTAGGCGATCAGGTGGTTGATGCCGCTGTTGATGAACGACAGTTTCTCGACGAACCCCTTGCCTTGGGCAGCCGAGACCATGGCCACGAAAGCCGGGCTCTCGTGATCACAGGGACTGCCCGCGGTGCAATCGACTATGGCCTGGTAGACCGGTGCCCAGCGCGCCGAAACCGGAAAATTGCGCATGGACAGCGCAACCGATCCGAACACCCCCGGGATAATCGACGCAGTCTGAATCGGGTCGACACCCCTGGCTTCCTGCGCCATCGCGGCGGCGGACCCGTCTTGCGCCGGAACGGGACTGTAGCCGTTCAGGACGAGGCTGATCCGGTAGGGGGCGGCCGGCTGCCAGGGCCGGTACCTTTGCAGCGAAATGCCACCGAGACCAGACGGCGCCTGGACCGTCGCAAGCAGTGCTGTTTCGGGCAGGAAATCCCTGACGGCTGGCCCGGCAAGGGCCGGCTGCGCCGAGCCGGCTATCCCCAGTGCCAGCAGAAGCAACTTGAGTTCGCGCTTCCCCGGAGCATTCTTTTGTTTTTTCATGACGCCCACCTTTGACCGTGGACGCTACCAATCTTGTCTCAAATTACTGGAAAGGAAGGTGGATAACTTTCCCGCAAAGTGATTTTGCTATTTTGTGTAAAATTTTATACGTATTTATACTTATATTTACCAAGTTTTTCGCGTTACTCGCGACAAGGCGCCGTGCATTCCAGGCATGATATAACAGATTATATGTTCACAGTTTACCAAGCGTAAAAAAAGTCATCGAACGCATATCCAAATATATAGAATGGATTGACGGACCGTTGCAAAGTCAAGCCGCCACCTGTCTCTTTCCGGGAAATGCCGGAGGGGTTTAAGCTATGGCGACCAGTATTGAATTGGACAACGTTTCGAACTCGTGGGACGAGCATTCCGTCTCCAACGATCACCACGACCTGACGGCCTCGATCCAGTTGGTGGCCCAGGCCGCGCCGGCCGAGCAAGCGGCCGCTCCGGCTCAAACAGCACCGGCCGCAGCCGAGCCTGTGCCGGTCGATGTCGGCGGCGGCGCGCCCGCGGCTGCTCCGCCAGCGGCAAATGCCCCGCACGAATACGTCGCGGACGCAAGCAACGTCGTAAAGCTTCCCGCCAATGTCTCGATCGACAACATCAAGGTCGACGGTCACAACCTCGTGCTCGAGCAGGCGGACGGCTCGGTCATCGTCATCAAGGACGGTGCCCTGAATGTGCCGACCTTCATCATCGGCGAAGTCGAAGTGCCGCGCGTGGCCTTGATCGCAGCGCTGGAAGCGAGCCATGTCGATGTCGCCTTCGGCACGGATGGTTCCATCTCGGCGGGTCCGGGAGGTTCGACCTCGAGCGCCGGCGGCAATTTCGAACAGCCTGCCGGCGGGATCGGCGACGGCTTCGGCCTTTCGGCGCTCCTGCCGCCGACGGACCTGCAATTTGGGCAGCCGGATCATCGCGAGCTGTTTGCGAGCCTCCTGCCCGACTCAACGCCGTCGATCACCGACCTGACGCCTTCCGTCGGTGGCGGCGACACCATCGTGTACGAACACGGCCTGACCTCAGATGCCGACGCCAGCGAGGTTGGTACCGGCACCTTCACCATCACCTCGCCCGACGGCATCGGCAAGCTCACAATCGCCGGCCACGATATCCCCGGCACCGCCCTGGCTGACAGCGGATCGAATCCGATCAGCGTCATCACACCGTTTGGCAACACGCTGACCATCACTGGGTACGACGCCGCCACCGGCCAGGTGAGCTACACCTATACGTTGGTCCACAGCGAGACCCATCCCCTCGTGGGCATCGATTTCATCTTCGAGGACCTGCCGGTGACGGTGACCGACACCGACGGAGACGTCTCGGCTCCGGACACGCTATCGGTCCGGATCGTCGACGACGTGCCTGTGGCGCACAATGTGAATGCCGGCGCGCTGACCGAAGACGGAGCGACGACCACTGTCGGCGGCAACGTGAGTAGCGACTACGGCAACATCTTCGGCGCCGACGGCCCGGCGGCCGCGAACCCGGTCAGCTGGGGCACGGCGACGGCCACGCTGAACGGCGGCGCCGTCAACCTGGGCGACTACGGCACGCTGACGCAGAATGCCAACGGCACCTGGAGCTTCGTGCTGGACAACAGCAAGCCCGCCACGCAGGCGCTGCATGACGGCCAGACGATCAGCGTATCGTTCAACTATACGCTGACCGACAAGGACAGCGATGCCGATACCAAGACCATCACGTTCAACATCAACGGCGCCGACGACAACGCCACGGTCGTGGTAACGCCGAGCAACGATGCCAATGCTAATGGCGCCGCCAGCGTCGTGTACGAGGCCGGTCTGGATGCGGGTGGCTCGCAGGCTGCGACCAACAAGGAGACCGACACCGGCGCGTTCAAGGTCACGGCGAGCGACGGCATCGCCACGGTGACCATCGGCGGCCAGACCCATGCGCTGAATGCCTGGCTCAACCAGACCATCAACACCGGCGAAGGCACGTTCAAGATCACCGGCGTGACGGTAGCGGCGGACGGCAAGTCAGCCGATTTCTCCTACAGCTACACGCTCAATGCCGCGCAGACCCACGCTGCCGGCAACGGCAACAACACGCTGACCGATACTGTCGCGGTCGCGGTCGACGGCATTGGCGGCACCCATGGCGCCAGCTCCGTCACCGTCACCATCGTCGACGACGTGCCTGTGGCGCACAATGTGAATGCCGGCGCGCTGACCGAAGACGGAGCGACGACCACTGTCGG
>NZ_JAIUGQ010000031.1:0-82948 GCF_020164715.1 Mesorhizobium sp. ESP7-2 | reverse complement strand
TGGGTTCCAACCCCGACCCCTTTGAGGTCCGGATGGTTGAGGCTGTTCGCGACGTAGCTATCGAACAGTTCGCGGGCGCACACCGACATGAGTGGCCTCCATGCTTTCCTCTAAGCAATTATAGGCGTTTGCGCACCTCGATCAAACAGAATAGGCGTTTTCGCAATTCAAACTGAGACACTAGCCGACCATCACCGCTCGGCTGCCAGCCAGAAGCCGCTCGCAATAAAGAGCAGCATCGGCAGCTTGATCTTCATCGACCACGCGGAACCAATGACCCTGTAGTGCCCTCGGCGACACTCGTTGTTGTCTGGCGGCGGCCTCGGCAGCCTTCATAGGATCGTTTTCCACGACGATGCCAGATGACACCACCGTGTCGCCGTAGAACTCTTCCACCTGGTACTTCGTCATCGTCGCCTCATTCCGATGGGTGGAAACGGGGTTCCCCAAGCTTTGTTGCATGGGGGCATGCAGTTTCGGAACTATTTTAGCTAAAGCTGATTGAATCGCGGTTCGCGAGTCCCTGTGCATGCGTTTGAAGTTCATCGAGCCGCTGATGCCGACCTTGGTTGAGAAGCCTCCCGAGGGCGAAGGCTGGATTCACGAGGTGAAGTTCGACGGCTACCGTTCGCAGATCGTCACGGACGAGGGCGGCGTGCGGATCTTCACGCGGCGCGGTCTCGACTGGACGGCCAAATACCGAGACCTCGCCGAGGCTGCCGCGAGCCTCGATGTCGAGAGCGCCATCATAGACGGCGAGATCATCGTGTTGAACGGAGCCGGGCTGTCGGACTTCGGCGCGCTGCGAAAAGCCATCACCAGGCGGCAACATGACGTCTACTTCGTGGCCTTCGATCTCCTGCATGTCAACGGCCACGATCTGCGCGACATGCCGCTGGAAGACCGGCGCGACATCCTTGCCGAGTTGATCCCGGACGGACAGCGCATCCAGTTCAGCCAAGCGCTACCGGGGGAGGCCAATGCCATCTTCCACCTGATCGACCAGGCTGGCCTTGAGGGCGTGGTTTCGAAGCTCAAGGACAGCAAATATCGCTCGGGCCCATCAACGAACTGGCAGAAGGCCAAATGCTATACCGTCGAGGAATACGAACTGCTAGGCGTCGAACGGGAGCCAGGCAAGCCAGCTTTCGCCCTGATGGCCGACCGGAAGACGGGGCAGTACGTCGGATCGGCCTTCATCAATTCCAGCCGAGCAATCCGAGAGCGGCTATGGAAGCGCGTGCAGGAGCACGCAGGGCCGGCGCCGAAGGGCATGAAGCGACCGGCGACGCAATGGGTGAAGCCGGGGATCATCGGCCGTGTGAAGCACTTGCGCGGCGAGGAGGATTTGCGGCACGCTTCGCTGCAGGATTTTCGCGAGGACAATCATGCCGATTCGACGGAAGGCAACTGAAGCGGGAATTTTGGAACCTTAGGAACTGGCATTGCTGGGCCGGGTATTCGAACAGGTCACCGTCGTAACGGCGAGGATGGCAGGATGACGATCGCCAATCCCACAGACGGTTCACCTAATATGGCTTCGCAGGATCGAGAAGCTGGCGGCGCCTTTGTTGGTTGGACAGTGTCCAGGCGATCAATTTCATGGGGCGGGAGAGGAATTCATTGGCCCGAACGGGTCGCACCATGCGGCTACAAACGGCGCAATTGCCTTCATTACGCCGACAACGAGCGATAGTGGCGCACGCGCAAGCCGCCCGCCGGCCGATCGAAGCAGGCCTTGCAATTATTCGAGTTGCTGCGTTTAACTCGAAGGTCTTGGATTTCAAAAACGGGATGGCCTAACCGCCTGCCCAATTTGCAATAGTACAAAGGAAACGCATATGGCGACTGGAACGGTGAAGTGGTTCAACAGCACCAAGGGATTTGGATTTATTCAGCCCGACAACGGCGGTCAGGATGTTTTCGTCCACGTTTCCGCTGTCGAACGCGCGGGCCTCTCGACTCTGAATGAAGGTCAGAAGATCAACTATGAGATCGAACAGGACCGCCGCACTGGCAAGTCCTCTGCCGGCAGCCTCAGTAAAGCCGGCTAAATTTTCTCCTGCATCCCAGCAAGAGGGGAATCAACGCGAGATAAGGCGGAGTTTGGTCTTCCGCCTTTCGTTTCACATTCTGAGCAGATCATGCCGATAGCAGCCGCGCTCCCGCACGACCCTCGAGAGATAAAGTCAGGCTGCGACCTTCTTGCTCGTCCGCTTCGCCGGCGCCGGCTTTTCCGGCTCTTTCGGTTTGCGGCCGAGCCCCATCGTCTTGGCCAACGCCGAGCGCGCAGCGGCGTAATTTGGCGCGACCATCGGATAATCCGCCGGCAGGCCCCATTTGGCGCGGTACTCGTCAGGCGTCAGCCCGTAGTGGGTCGACAGATGGCGCTTGAGCGATTTGAACTTCTTCCCATCGTCAAGGCAGATGATGTAGTCCGCCACCACGGACTTTTTGATCGGGACAGCAGGCTTGAGAGCCTGCGGCTGTTCTGCGGAAGCGCTGCCGGCCGTTCCTTTCAGCGCCGCATGTACTTGGCCGATCAGGGCGGAGAGGTCCCCCACTGGAACCGGATTGTTCGAGACATAGGCTGAGACCACCTCGGCGGTAAGCTCGATGAGGGCATCGAGGTTGTGGTCGGCTTCTTCTGTCATGAAATTCTCCAGGTCGTTTGAAAGGGGGCAGGGAAGTCTCGCTATATAGTGATGGTTGTGGCTGAAAGCAATAAATGTCTCAGCAGCTTAAGTATCGCCTAAGCTATCGCTGATAGGCGTCGGCATGGAAATCGTTTCGGCTGCCGGGCGCCGGAACCGATGCGCAGCCATGCCGTCTTGGGCTTTGTAACTCCGAAAATACGTAACGAAATTCCGCGCTACACGAAAATACGGCCAGTGAATTAAACCTGGCATTCCTCGTTCGCCGGTGACGTTGACTCAACGAGCCCTCCTGGTGTCTTCTACGGATGACCGTTTCTTCTTTTTTGCGAACCGTTTGGCCTGTCGCCGGAGCTCGGTCCGAGAATGAAGTCAAACACGGGTTGGGGCCGACCGAGCACTGTCACCTGCAAGCCTGCCGGGGTCCGCACCGCGGCTTCTGCATGGTCGGCGAGCCCTGCGGGCGACATGCCGAGCGCGCGCTCGAAGGTATGATCCGCAGTGTTCAGCCGACGAAGGAGCGCCGCGGCGCGTCCGGCATGACGTATCGCTGCCACGTGCTTGCCCTCGCGGATCTTCACGCCGGCTGCCGATAACAGGATCAATCCCTTGAAGAGCGTCCGAAGCGGAGCGCCTCGGCCTGCAACTTGCCACAGCCCTTCCCACGCCTCATGGGCTTCCCAGTAATAGCCGTGGTTGAAGAGGTCGAGACCCCAGAGGAATATGTCTGAATCCAGCGACGCCTTTGCCGCCAACGGCATGGCTTCGCTGTTGTAGCTATGTCCCGCGGGATCGCGCACGGGATGCGGTTGCCTGCCCGGCAGATACGCATAGGACGGAAAGCTCTTTTCCGGCAGCCAGCGCCGGCGCACCATCGAACCAATAGCCATCAAAGCCGTATAGCACGCCCGTGGGAGGACCCAACCTGCGGTATGCAGTGGGTAGCAGCGGGCAGCGGGAAAGTGCAGGCATAGGCTTGCACAAACTGTGCGAGACTGCCCCAAGGCACATTGTCAGAATTGAGCTAGCCAAATCCCACGCCACCAGACATTAACCAGACAGCGTTCATGACCACCGCTGCTTAGCGATCAAGCTTAGCAGTCGGGGATGCAGCCGAATCGTTCGGCTGAGGAAATATGTGCGAGCGAGGCTTTCGCCGCTGGGTCTAGAGGGGGAGTGATGACCGGCTCGAGCAGATTTGAAAGGCCAGTCGTTGTTCAGATCAGTCGCCACAGCTCGGAGCGTGTCGTGTTCGATATCAATGATGCGTCCAATATCTTGCTGCGACATCTCGATCGTCAGACTGAGAAGAGCAAGACAGCGATGGACGCCTGTCTGCGCGTATTGCGTGGAGAGGCTCATCCAACATCCGCTCGGCGTGCTTTCGTCGCTGCCGCGCTCGAAGCAAAGATTTTGCGTGGCGATTGAGAGCTATGACGGCGCTCATGAGTTTTGTCCATCTCGGCATCGCCGTCGGAGATACTTTATGTGTGGGGCACCCGGTCCTGCCAAACTGGCAATGTCGGCATTGTGGCCGCTCCGAGCCGGGCCGAATTCCTTGACCTCGCCGACGAGGATCATCAGTTTTCTGGGACCGCTCTTCGGGGGCAGCGCGGAAGCAAGCGCGTAGGCGGCGCTTCGATAGGCGACGGTGCGGCCAGCAGAGGAAGAGGGCAGGCGGGGTTGCGGTTGGCGGATGAAGGTCCGGGAGAGAGGCTCCCCGGCGTCCGCCGCGGAGCAAACCCATGATACAGATGGAAATTCAGGCACCGACGCGGAACGCGCGTGCAGGCTACAAGGTGGATGTGAGCCGTGGCCAGTGCGTCGGCCGCGTGTCGTCCGAGTGGTTCAACCGACCGGCCGACGAGCGCTACCTGTCCCTCACCGACCTCCGGAACTCGGTAAGGGCGCGATCGCAGCGCAGCCGCACGCGCATTGTCGAAAGCGAACGGATCCGCGTCGAAGCCAGCCGCGACGACGCGGAACGCCTTCTACTCATGCTGCCCGATGCCGAGGCACCCGTTGCCCCCACGCATTGGAGTTTTGGTCAGCTTGCCAGCCTGGTCGGCGCACCGGCTGCATACCTGCGCCAGCTCCCGGCCCCGCTCGCCGCCATCAATCTCCAGTACGGGCTGAATTCGCAGCGGGCAGAGCAGGTAAAGACACTCGAAATCCAAGACGGTCGCCTCGAGTTGCGAGCGGTGACCGGTCCCGACTACGGCAGGATTTTCGACCATGAGCTGGTCGAGGCCGTGCAGAAGATTGCCGGCAATGGCACCGGGGATACGCGCTGGAAGGTGCCAGGTGTGCTCGACTGGTCGACGGGGATCTACAATCCGAACGTCGACATCTCCAGCGACACCACGACGCTCTACGCGTCTGATCGCGATGTCTTTTTGTTCCTCGTCGATGACTTGAACCCGATCGAGGCCGGGCGGCTGCTGAATGGGGAACCGGATCTTTATTTTCGCGGTTTCTACTGCTGGAATTCCGAAGTCGGAGCCCGCACCCTCGGGATCGCCAGCTTCTATCTGCGCGCCGTGTGTCAGAACCGCAATCTGTGGGGCGTTGAAGATTTCGAGGAAATCACCATCCGCCATTCAAAGTATGCGGCCTCGCGGTTCGCAATGGAAGCCGAGCCGGCGCTGATCCAATTCGCCGATTCCTCGCCCATGCCGTTCGTCAACGGCATCAAGACAGCGCGGCAACGGATCGTCGCTCGGGATGACGAAGATCGCCAGACCTTCCTGCGCAAGCGCGGCTTCTCAAAGTCCGAGACCACGAAGATCATCGATACTGTGCTGCTGGAGGAAGGCCGGCCGCCAGAATCGATTTTCGACTTCGTACAGGGCATCACGCGGATTGCGCGCGACAAGGCGCATCAGGATGTTCGCCTGGACATGGAAGGCAAGGCCAAGAAGCTTCTCGACTTCGCCGCCTGATCCTGCGGAGGCCGGCAGCGAAAACTTCGTTGCTGACCTCACGTCCGGTTCGCCATCTCCATCAATCCCAGCGCCGTCCTTCGAAGCACGAGGACGGCGCTTTTTGCGGGACGGATGAGGTGCCGCAAGAAGCATCCGGTCGCCCGTCGTGGAGCAAACCGACGGACGAACCTTCGCTCGCAAGATTTTGCCGAGCACATCCTCGCCGGCGGCACAACGACACGTAGGGCACGTCCCCGCCGGTGCAAGGTCCACCGCAATGCGTTGGTCGCGAACCAAACCTAGACAGTCGAACTGCCTTTCCTACGGCCCGTTGCGGGCGCCCCCCATCCGATACGCTGGCAAGCCTCCGATGAAGGCGGCAGGTTATGCCGATCACCCGTGGGTTCCCCTAGGCTGATAAATTGGCAAAATGGCCCGTGCGGCCGCTCGGCATAGAGGAATTGAGAATGACGTTTGGCATTGGCGCCCCTGACAATCAAACAAAGGACGACGCAGCTCCAGTGAGACATCTGGTCGTCCATCATGATGATCTGGGGGCCAGTCATAGTGGCAACAAGGCATTCGTCGAGCTATTCGACTTAGGGGTTGTCACCTCGGGTTCGGTCATGGTTCCCTGCCCGTGGTTTCCCGAGATGGCGGCCATGTGCCGGGATCGGCCGGACCTAGATGTGGGTGTACACCTGACATTGACCGCCGAATTTTCGCGCTTCCGCTGGCGACCACTCACAGGAGTCCATCCCAATGGCCTTACCGATCGAGACGGGTATGTGGGGGAGCGTTACCGAGGCCGTTCATGCGGACCTCACTGCGGTGGAGACAGAGTTGCGCGCTCAGGTCGAAACGGCCTTGGCAGCGGGAGTGGACGTCACACATCTCGACGCGCATATGGGGACCGTATGGCAGCCCGCATTCGTTGATCTTTATCTGCGCCTAGGCGAGGCCTTCCAGCTTCCAGTCATTCTGTCACGCGACGTAAACAACATGGCACCGCGAGATTTCGACTACACGCCTTATTTTGAGCGTCTAGCCGCTCGTGGCAACCCGGATTTCCAGCGTTTCCTCACCACTCCGTTTGGCAACTTCGCGCCCGATCACGCGACCTATGCCGATATCTTTAACCGGGCTGCCCCCGGTCTCAATTGGGGCGGGTTCCACTTCACTGCACCCGGTGACATCGCCCTGTATTCCGATGATGCCGCAACTCGTCTCGGCGAATACGAAGTCTTCCGAGCCGGGCAAGCGCAGGAACTGCTCAATGCCGCTGGCATTGACTTAGTCGGAATGCGCGCCTTCCGCGAAACCATGAGAATCGTTGCTTAGACCGCCCGATAGATGTCCGCTTGAGAAACTATCACCCCTGCAAGGCGGCGCCGGCTTTTGTTTCCAGATGTATATCACCTGCTGAGTGAACGCCTCGGGCGCTACTTTAGACGCAAGGTCCCGGCGTTCATCGATATGGTTGTGTCGTTTTGCAGTTAATCGCAAGACTCTCTGCAAATGGAACGTTTTCTGCACAGAGTCATGTTTTCATGACGCCTATTACGCAATCAAGCGGTCTGCTCAGCTTGATTGTTTTCAATGTCGCGTCGCGGAGAAGAGACTTGGCCATCTGAACCGTACCGATCGGGTTAATAGGGGAATTGGGCTAAAAGTAAGCATCCGGTAGGGGCTGCGGCGGGCCGGGTTTGACCGCTCCCAAACGCGCCGCTGCTATTCACACGGCTTGGGCTCACGCAAGGGTGATCCCTGTCGATGAAACTTCACCCGATGAGGCGCGTTTTGAGGGTTCAGCCAGTTCGAGGTGGCCGCCCCATGTATGATGCGTGGTTTTCCAAGCCGATATCCGTTGCCACCGGCATAAGCGGCGACATTCGAAATCTGACCAACGCTCGACAGGCTTTTGACCTTCTTAATGACAATTGGCGTGCCGGTGGTAGCGACAAGCAACGATCTGCGAAACGGGCATGCCAACAGGCCTTGAACGGCAGTGTTTCGCCCGATGTCGCGAGAGATGCGTTCGTCGACGCAGCGCGGGAAGCACGCATATTGGTCGAGTGAATTTGCTTGCCGCATATGAGACTGGCCGGGGTGCATCACTTTCCCGCCCACTAGCGAGGTCGCCATGAACGCAACAACCCGATTGCATGAACTCGGCCAAAGCCTCTGGCTGGACAACATCACGCGCGATCTGCTGAGCAGCGGCACCCTTCAGCGCTATTGCACTGACTTTTCGGTGACTGGATTGACGTCGAACCCCACGATCTTCGATGAGGCTATAAGAAACAGCACTGCTTATGACGAGGCCCTTCATCGTAAAGCCAGAGGAGGGAAAGCGGGCGAGCAGCAATTCTTCGAATTGGCGCTGGAAGACCTGACGCAGGCCGCAGCATTGTTCGGTCCCGTCCATGAAGCGACGGGCGGCATCGATGGTTGGGTTTCGCTGGAAGTGTCGCCTTTGCTGGCTGACGATGCCGGCGCCACTGTCGAGGCCGCCAAGCGGTTGCACGCGCAAGCGCACTGCTCCAATCTCTTCATCAAGATCCCGGGCACACCCGCAGGGATGCAGGCCATCGAGGAATCGATCTTCGTCGGCGTCCCCGTGAATGTGACGCTGCTGTTTTCGTGCGAGCAGTACATAGCGGCGGCCGACGCGTATTGCCGAGGCATTCAGCGCCGGATCAACGCCGGGCTCGACCCGAAGATCGCCTCGGTCGCCTCGATCTTCGTCAGCCGCTGGGACAAGGCGGTAATGGACAAGGTTAGCCCAGCGCTGCGGAACCGCCTCGGCATCGCCATTTCCGGGCAAGTCTATAAAGTCTACCGGGAGCGGCTTGCCTCTGCGGAAGGGCGCAAGTTGGCAGATGCCGGCGCACTTTCCCAGCGCCTGCTTTGGGCGAGCACCGGGACCAAGGATCCGCAGCTTCCGCAATCATATTATATTGAAGCGCTCGCCGCACCGGACACCATCAACACCATTCCGGAGAAGACGCTCCATGCATTTTCGAAAGAGGGGAAGGTGAACGGCGTCATGCGGGAGGACGGTGGCAACAGCGAAACCGTGCTTGCCGACTTCGCAAAAGCCGGCGTCGACATTCAGGCGCTCGCCGCGCAGCTCCAGTTGGAAGGCGCCCAATCCTTCACCAAATCATGGACCGATCTGATGGCGGTGATTGCGTCGAAGAGCGAGCAGTTACATCGCCACGGTACGGCCGGCGGATGATGAGCGCGCCTCTCGGGACCAGGACATTGTCGCTCACGGAACTTCCGGCATGGAAGGCGTTGCTGACGCATTGCCAGGAAGTGGGCCCGTTGCATCTGCGACAGCTCTTCGCCGACGACCCCCAGCGTGGCAAGCGTTTCGCCATCGAGGCCTGCGGACTTTATCTCGACTATTCGAAAAACCGCATCACGGCTGAGACCGTCCAGCTTCTCATTCAACTCGCCGAGGCTTGCCAGCTGCGCGAGCGCATCGAAGCGATGTTCAGCGGTCAGAAGATCAATGTCACTGAGCAGCGCGCGGTGCTTCACGTGGCGCTACGCGCGCCTGCCGGCGAGCAAATTTTAGTCGACGGTATCGATGTCGTGCCGGAAGTTCACGCGGTGCTCGGCAAGATGGCCGATTTCACGGACAGGATTCACAGCGGCGCATGGCGCGGCCATTCCGGCCTGCCGATACGCAACGTCATCAACATCGGCATCGGCGGCTCGGACCTCGGGCCGGTCATGGCCTATGAAGCGCTGCGCCACTACGGCCGGCGCGACATGACTTTCCGCTTTATCTCGAACATCGACGGTACCGACTTCGTGGAAGCGACGCGGGATCTGAATCCTGAAGAAACGCTGTTCATCATCTGCTCGAAGACTTTCAGGACGTTGGAAACGCTGACCAACGCCCACACCGCACGGGATTGGATCCTGCGCAAGATGGGCGACGAGCAGGCAGTGGCGCTGCATTTTGTCGCCGTCTCGACCAATGCCGAAGGGGTCGCTGAATTCGGCATCGACACCAATCAGATGTTTGGCATGTGGGATTGGGACGGCGGCCGCTATTCGATGGATTCTGCGATTGGGCTGTCCACCATGCTCGCCATCGGGGCGGAAAATTTCCAGGCGATGCTGTCGGGCTTCCATGACATGGACCACCACTTCCGCACCGCGCCGCTCGGTGAGAACCTGCCGGCGCTGATGGGCCTGCTCGCAGTTTGGTATAACAATTTCTTCGAGGCGCAGACGGTCGCGATACTACCCTACGAGCAATATCTGAAGCGCTTTCCTGCCTATCTCCAGCAACTGACGATGGAAAGCAACGGCAAGCACTTCACGCTTGGCGGCACGAAAGTCGATTACCAGACAGGGCCGATCTATTGGGGCGAACCTGGCACCAACGGCCAGCATTCATTCTACCAACTCATTCATCAAGGCACCAAGCTGGTTCCGTGCGACTTCATCGGGTTTTGTCAGGCATTGAATCCGCTGCGTCGTCATCACGACCTCCTAATGGCAAATCTGTTCGCGCAGACCGAGGCGCTGGCTTTCGGCAAGACGCCAGCGGAGGCCAAGGCCGAAGGGACCGCGGATTGGCTGGTTCCGCACCGCACCTTCGAAGGTAACCGCCCGACCAATACCTTGCTTGCCGAGCGCCTCACCCCAAAAACTCTCGGCAGCCTGGTGGCGCTCTACGAGCACAGCGTCTTCACGCAAGGCGTCATCTGGAACATCGATTCATTTGACCAATGGGGTGTTGAGCTGGGCAAGGCATTGGCCGAAAAAACAATTCCGGAGCTGGAAGCCTCCGAAACTCGGCACCTCCAACATGACAGCTCGACCAACACTTTGATCGAGCGCTATCGCCGATTCCGGAAACGAAAGAGGTAAAGGCAGTGAGCGGGCCGCCCCTCTGGCGGCGACCTTACCAAACCGCAGCCCGGCCCAGCCAGCACCTGGAAAATCGGGTCGCATAAATCCGATCAAAGGATTCCCAATGAAGCAGGTGTCACTCGACCAGATCAGCATCAACACGCTGCGAATGCTTTCCATTGACGCGGTTCAGAAAGCAAAATCCGGCCATCCCGGAACGCCGCTGGACGCTGCCCCGATGACTTATTGCCTGTGGCAGCGCTTCCTTTGCTACGACCCTGGCGACCCCGATTGGCCCAACCGCGACCGCTTCGTGCTGTCGGCCGGTCATGCGTGCGCCCTGCTCTACAGCCTGCTTCATCTTTGCGGCGTCAAGGCAAAGGGCGCGAGCTATCCATCGGGCGATCGACTTGCCGTCACGTTGGATGATCTGAGGAGTTTTCGCCAGGCTGGCAGCCATTGCACGGGGCATCCCGAATATGGCTGGACCTCGGGCGTAGAAACCACCACGGGTCCACTCGGACAAGGGGCGGCGACAAGCGTCGGCATGGCAATTGCGCAACGGTGGCTGGCCGCCACCTACAATCGACCCGACTATGATCTGTTCTCGCACAACATCTACGCCCTGTGCAGCGACGGCGACATGATGGAGGGGCTCAGCAACGAGGCGGCATCGCTGGCGGGACACCTTAAATTGTCGAACCTCTGCTGGATTTACGACGATAATCACGTCACCATCGAGGGGCCGACTGGCCTTACATTCAGCGAAGACGTGGCAACCCGCTTCATCGCATACGGATGGCATGTCGAGCGGGTAAGCGATGCAAATGATCTGGTGTTGCTGGGCAACGCTTATCAGAAATTCATCGATACGCATGACCGCCCAACGCTCATCATCGTTCAAAGCCATATCGGTTATGGCGCGCCGCACAAGCACGATACGAACAAAGCTCACGGAGAGCCACTGGGGGCCGAAGAAGTTCGGCTGACGAAGGAATTCTACGGCTGGGATCCGAACGCCAATTTCAAGATTCCGGAAGGCGTTGCGGCGCATTTTCATGCGCATATTGGCAAGCGCGGGGCCGCCGCTCATGCGGCCTGGCGGAAATTGTTTTCCGCTTACCGGAAGCAATATCCCGACCTGGCCGAACAGATCGACCAGATGCAGCGACGCGAAGTTCCCGCGGGGTGGGACGCCGCGCTCCCCGCCTTCGCAGCCGATGCCAAGGGCCTCGCGACGCGCGACTCGTCCGGTCAGGTGTTGAACGCCATTGCGAAACACATGCCATGGCTGCTGGGTGGCGCGGCAGACCTATCGCCGTCAACAAAAACGAACCTCGAATTTGAATTTGCCGGCGACTTTCAGGCGCAAGAGGGTGAACAGGCCGTCAGCTACCGCGGACGAAATTTCCACTTCGGCCTGCGCGAACATGCCATGTGCGCCATCGGCAGCGGCATGAGCTTGTCGAAGCTGCGGCCGTTCGTCTCCAGCTTCCTGATCTTCACCGACTACTGCCGCGCGGCGCTGAGGCTGAGTTCGATGATGGAATTGCCGCTCATCTCCATCTGGACCCATGATTCCATCAGTCTCGGCGAGGATGGGCCAACCCACCAGCCCATCGAGCAGCTTGCCTCATTCCGCGCCATGCCCGGCATGGTCGTGCTGCGCCCCGCAGACGCGAATGAAGTCGTGGAGGCATGGAAAACCATCATGCATCTCAAGGAAAGGCCTGTCTGCCTCGTGCTGACGCGACAGGCAGCGCCGACGCTCGATCGCTCGACCTATGCGAACGCAAGTGGTGTGGCGCAGGGCGCTTATGTGCTGGCCGATGCTCCCGACGGCAGACCCGACGTCTTGCTGCTGGCGACCGGCAGCGAGGTCGCGCTCTGCGTGATTGCCTATGAACAGCTGAAGGCGGAGGGCATCAAGGCACGCGTCGTCAGCATGCCGTCATGGGAATTGTTCGAAAGCCAACCAAAGGAGTATCGCGACACTGTCCTGCCGCCAACGATAACCGCCCGCGTGGCAGTGGAGGAAGCATCCGGTTTCGGATGGGAACGCTATGCCGGTTTCGACGGCGCTATCCTCGCTCTGCATAGTTTCGGACTATCAGCGCCATCGAAAGTTGTCGCAGAACACTTCGGATTCGAGCCGGCCCACGTCGTTGCGGCTGCCAAGGGGCAAATCGCTGGCCGCCGGTCAATCAAACAAGTCGGGATTGCCCGAACCGAATGAGGCGACCAGCATGACCATGAACATCAGCCCCTTGGCCGGAAAGCCGGCCCCGCCCGACATATTGGTCAATGTAGCCAAGCTCGTCACAGCCTACTACAGCCAGGCGCCGGACCCTTCCATCCCCTTGCAGCGGGTGGCATTCGGGACATCCGGGCACCGCGGATCGGCATTCGAGAGAACATTCAACGAAGCACATGTTCTGGCAATCAGCCAGGCCATTTGCCGGTACCGCGAGCGACAGGGCATCGACGGCCCCATATTCGTCGGCATCGACACCCATGCGCTTTCGGAGCCGGCCTTTGCGAGCGCCCTTGAGGTGCTGGCCGCGAACGGTGCGGTGGTGATGACGGCGGCGGGTGGCGAATATACGCCCACCCCGGCCGTTTCCCATGCAATCCTCAGTCACAACAAGGGCGGCAAGACCGGGCTCGCGGATGGCATCGTCATCACGCCGTCGCACAACCCGCCCGGCGACGGAGGCTTCAAGTACAATCCGCCCAATGGCGGGCCGGCCGATACCGACGTTACCGGCTGGATCGAAAAACAGGCCAATGATCTGCTTGGCAGCAGCCTGAAAGACGTGCGGCGGATGCCGTTCGAGAAAGCTCTCCATGCGCCGACAACCCATGCCCACGATTTCCTAAACGCTTACGTGAACGATCTCGGCAACGTGATCGACATGGACGCCATTCGCGGCGCCCATGCCCGCATGGGCGTCGATCCGCTCGGGGGCGCTGGAGTCCACTACTGGCCCGCAATTGCCGAGCGCTACAAACTCGACCTGACCATCGTCAATCGGCTGGTCGATCCCACCTTTCGCTTCATGACGGTCGATTGGGATGGCCAAATCCGCATGGACCCGTCGTCATCCTACGCCATGCAAGGCTTGATCCGCCTGAAGGACCAATTCGACATCGCTTTCGCGTGCGACACCGATCACGACCGACACGGCATCGTCACGCGCCAAGCTGGGCTGCTGCCGCCCAATCATTACCTGTCGGTAGCAATCGACTACCTGTTTCAGCATCGCCCTGAATGGCGCAAGGGCGCCACCATTGGAAAAACGGTGGTGAGCAGCCAGATGATCGATCGCGTCAGCGCCAGGCTGAAGCGCAGGTTGTATGAAGTCCCGGTCGGCTTCAAATGGTTCGCCGAGGGGCTTCAGGACGGCTCCCTGGGTTTCTGCGGCGAGGAAAGTGCTGGAGCGACGTTCATGCGCCGCAACGGCGCCGTCTGGACGACCGACAAGGATGGCATCGTCCCGGCGTTGTTATCAGCGGAGATCACAGCGAGAGCGGGCCGGGATCCAGGCGAGGTCTATCACGATCTGACAGAAGAATTCGGCGAACCAGTCGCCGACCGGCTCCAGGCTGCCGCGACCGCGGCACAAAAAGACAAGCTGTCGAAGCTCTCGCCGCGGCAGATCAAGTCTAAGACCCTGGCTGGCGAGCCGATCCAGTCGGTGCTCAGCCGGGCACCGGGCAACAACGCCGAAATCGGCGGCGTCAAGGTGGCCACGGAAAATGGCTGGTTTGCCGCGCGCCCGTCAGGCACCGAGGCTATCTACAAGATCTACGCAGAGAGTTTTCGGGGACAGGACCATCTGCGCGCCATCCTGGCCGAGGCGCAAACGATCGTCGACCAGGCGCTTGATGGAGCCGGAAAGACCTGAACTGGCGGGCGGCAGGTCTGGTCCTGCGCAGCTTGCAGCATCCCGCATTTGGCAGCAGGCTCGGCAACGAATTCGGCGGGATATAGGACCGTGGCATCGTCGCGAACGACGGCGCCAGGTGTCAGATGCGCCTCGTCGACATGTGACGGTCCGAGAATGTGCACTACATGCTTGCCTGCTGCGAGGGGACAGTCTGCGATGATCCGCCGGTGGCACCGCCACCAGACTGTTTAGGTGCTCATTATCGTGCACACCTGCTGCGCGCCTAGCTCCCGAGGCGGGCAAAGCCAAGCCGGAAGGGCACTGTCAAGGCGTAGTCAGCGTAGTTGCGGAAGCTACGGACCCGCCAATATGTGTTGGGGGAAGGCTCCGCGCTGCGCGTCTTTCCTCGAAGACCGCTAGCTCGGCTAGATGCTCATAACCGATCTGCCACGGCGCCAATGTTGCCGGCAAGCTCTTCTGGTTGCGGGGGGGTGCGCAACACGAGCCAGTCCGTCACCGTCGACCAGCAGGCGCTGATCCATATGTCCGATGGACCACGTCAACGTCCTTGCAGGCCCTCGGCGGCTCAGTCGCCTTGAAATCCGCGAGCCGAACCAGAGCAGCGCTCCTTATCCCGACCCATCATCAATCGTTGCGGCAGGTGGATGGCGCTGGCGCGAGGCCTGGAGGTAGAGGGGGGAGGAGAGGGTTCCTGACGGGCTTGGAGGTTCGGGGAGAGGCCCCGGGCCGCCCGTCACGGAGAACCCGATCATGGCCAAGAACGCTATTCAAAAGATCGCGATGAACGCCGCGGAGAACATCCCCTACGACAGACTGGTGCTGTCGCAGAAGAATGTCCGGCGGGTGAAGGACGGAGTGTCCATCGAGCAACTCGCTGAGGATATCGGCCGGCGCAAGCTCTTGCAGAGCCTGAACGTCCGTCCCGTACTCGAGGGCGAGGGCGAGGAGACCGGCACGTTCGAAGTGCCCGCCGGCGGGCGCCGCTATCTCGCGCTCGCCATTCTCATCAAGCAGAAGCGGCTGGCGAAGAACGAGCCGATCCCCTGCATCGTCAACCGCAGGCAGGAAACGTCGGCCGAAGAGGATTCGCTTGCCGAAAACCTGCGCCGCGCCGACCTGCATCCCCTCGACCAGTTCCGGGCCTTCAAGGCGCTCAGCGATCAGGGCCTCGACCCCGACGAGATCGGCGCCCGCTTCTTCGTGTCGCCGGCGACGGTGAGGCAGCGCCTGCGGCTGGCATCGGTGTCGCCAAAACTGCTCGAGCTCTACGAGAAGGACGAAATCCGGCTCGAACAGATCATGGCGTTCTCGATCTCGGACGACCACGCGCGCCAGGAGCAGGTCTGGGAGCGGATCTCCGGCTCGCACTCGCAGGAAGCCTACTACATCAGGCGCCTGCTGACGGAGACCACGGTCCGGGCCGATGATCGCCGGGCCGTCTATGTTGGTGCCGAGGCCTATGAGGCGGCTGGCGGCGTCATTCTTCGCGACCTGTTCGAGCAGGATTCCGGCGGCTGGTTCCAGGACGCGGCACTTCTCGAGCAGCTGGTCTTCGACAGGCTGAAGGTTGATGCCGAGGCGATCCGCGCCGAAGGCTGGAAATGGGTCGAGGCTGCGATCAGCTTTCCCTATGGCCACACCTCCGGCCTGCGGCGCATCTATGCCGAGGCGCAGCAGCTCAGCGCCGAGGAGATCGAACGCTACGACGCGCTGAAGGCCGAATATGAAAAGCTCGATGCGGACTATGCCGCGGCCGAGGACGCCGACGAGGCAATCGAGGCGAAGCTCGACCAGCTGGGCGCCGAGCTCGATGCGATCGACGATCGTCCTCAAAGCCACGACCCAGCCCAGAAAGCCATTGCCGGTGTCTTCGTGACGCTTGCCGCGAACGGCAATCTCCAGGTCGAGGCCGGTTTCGTGCGGTCCGAGGACGAGCCTCGGTCCGAGACTGGCGACGTCGGTGAGGGCGAGGAAGGGGATGCCGAGGGCCAAACCCGATCCAATGGTGACGACGATAGCGATAGTGTTGTCGTCAACGGCAAGCCGGTGAATGACAGTTCCGGCGATGACGGCGAGGAGGATGGCATCAAGCCGCTGCCCGATCGGCTCGTCTTCGACCTGACCGCGCAGCGGACTCTGGCGCTGCGCAACGCGCTCGCGGGTGACGTCGACATCGCCTTCCTCGCGGCACTCCACGCCGTCGTGCTGCAGGTATTCTATCGCTTCGCGCCGGACAGCTGTCTCGAAATCAGCCTGAAGAGCGGCAGCTTCTCCCAGGTTGACGGTCTTGCCGACACGTCCTGGGCCAAGGAGATCGCCGAGCGGCACGAAGCTTGGGACCTCGATCTGCCCGATGAGACGGATGGCCTGTGGGACTTCCTTCTCGGCCTCGACCACGCAAGCCGCAAGGCGCTGTTCGCGCACTGCGTCTCGTTGACCCTCAACGCGGTGGTCGAACCGTGGAACAGGCGGCCGCGGGCGCTCGAGCATGCAGACGTGCTGGCCAACTCGCTCAAGTTCGATATGGTCGACGCCGGCTGGACGCCCACGGTCGAGTTCCTCGGTCGCCTCACCAAGGCGCGGATTCTGCAGGCTGTCCGCGAAGCCCGTGGCGCGGACTCCGCGCAGCTGATCGACCACATGAAGAAGGACATCATGGCGCGTGAAGCCGCCCGTCTTCTCGAAGGATCGAACTGGCTGCCCGAGCCGCTGCGCCTCGACGTCGACGAGGCGGCGCTCGAAGGCGATGCCACCGAGCTGCCGGCCTTTCTCGCCGACGATGCGGATTCGTCCTCCGGCGAGCCGGTGACCGACGGCGACGAGACGGACCACCTGCAGGCCGCCGAATAATTGGCCCTCCCGTTCCGCACAGGGCCCGGCACATCAGCCGGGCTCATTCTGTTTTCCAAGATGGAGAAATTCGCATGTCCGCACATATCATCTACGAATCCGCCCCTGTGGGGAGCGTTATCCGCTACTCGGACGGCGCGGCGAAACCCCCGTCGCGCTTCACCAAAAAGCTCGCCGCCTGGGAGAGCCGCAAAGCCTCGCGCCTATGTTCAACGACCTTTGAGCACCTGGGCGAGGTTACCTAACATTTTCTCCCAAAGCTGTTGCGCGTCAGGCGGTCCGGCCCCGCCCGCTTGGAAATCCAAGTGAGAGCCTGCCCCCCTAGGTGTGATCGTTACATCGATCTGCGCCAGGCCGGCGAAGTGTCGGGGCACTGCCAACGTGAACGACAGTCGTGTGGGCGCCTCGCAAATCGCGTACCGACCATCATGCGTGATGATCTCACTCCTCTCGTGTTCGACAATTGAAAGAGCGCCGCCGGCACGAGGGTCGGTTTGTGCTTCGAGCGTGTTGGTCGGCGATTTGAACAGCCAGCGCTCCATCATCGACGGATCGACTCATGCGGCAAATACCGCTTGGGGATCTGCGTCGAGATCGAGCGCTACCCTGGCTTTGACCTCTGCTGTCGACATTCACGCCTTCCTTACAGGCCTACAAAGCGCGGGGCTTCGGGATTTGTTCCCCGCCGGGACGCCTGTGGGCACTGCGCTGCCGCTGAAAAAGATCCGACGTATGTGCTTTCTGGGGAGTCGGTTCGTCGCTCTGGCACATGCGATGTAACGTTCCGCAATCAGGAGGTGACCCATGACGCCATTCGAGTTAGATCACCGGCAACGCCACGGCCCAGTGGGTGGATGAAGCCCGAATGTTCCTCTACATCGGCGACAAACTCTCCAATACGCCGGATCCGGAGATGGAAACGTCTCTTCGGTTAACGCGGGCCGCTTGCCTCACAGAATATGCGGCCCAGTGCTACGACCATGCCGGTCGCAAAGTGCCAAACCTGAATTCGTATCCACCGTGGCCATGGTGTCAACCTGCCGTGAGAAGACGGAGGATCACCGGGACAATGTGACTATGAGCTTCCCTAGCAATACGAACGGGCAGGTGGCGGTTGCTGCCACTGTGAGGCGCCAAATTGGCTCAAAGGCAGTGACGCGCTATGCAGCGACCTTGCCGTTCTTCCGCGTTGACGAGACCATCCCGGATACGTTCAAAGAGCTGCTTGAGCGGCTGGAACAGGCGAAAGAAGCCAGTGTTCCCGAGGAACCGCTGCCGTGGCGCTCCATTGGTTTAGCCCTCCCGTCGCTGTGAAGACCGACGGTCCGGCGCGACCTAGGCCAAGCAGCATCTCAGTTTGAAATCCCTCCGGATGGCACGTTCATCCACCACCAAGTCAAAACCAAGGGCGCACCAAGGTGACGCTATCGTCATGCGCCGCCCAGCAAGCGCGGTCGCATCGGCGAAGGGCGGCCGACAGGGATCGCTCGGATAGTGGCTGAGAAGACCAACGTGTCCCTATCCACTCTTGAGCGCGCGCTGAGCCCGCTTTCGAAGAAGAGCAAGTCAAGTTCTACCAAGCGATGGACACGATCTTTGGCGAATTATCGAAAACAGAGCGCAGTTTCACGTCACACTGACGGAAAACTCAGTCAGATGAGCGCCCCCTGCAAGCGTGGGAAGCTATGCCGCCAGGAGGAGGAAACATGAATTGGGGTAGTGACTCAAAACTGCTGCTGGCGCTCAGTATCCTTACAACGATCAGCGCACCCGCATTCGCGGTCGAATGTCGCTCGGTCGGTGGGCACGTTCGGCCGGTCAACGTGACAGTAATGACCGATGGCAATAAGATGCCCGAAACTATAACTGGTATCAGCAACCGTGAGGAAGTGGCCGGAATCGCCTAGGTCTGCAATAGCAAGTTTAAGTTTTGACGGCGAGAGCCGCTAAAGGTTTTTCCGCTCGTCCGGTCCTCAGCTACGAGCACGGGCCAACGCTGCTCTGGCCGGCTATCTGCCCGGCTCGGAAACCAGAACAATGCCAGCGGCCAAGCTCTCCTCTTCGAGGACATCTGTCACATCACTGACGCTGGCTTCCGCATCTGGGTGAGCCTTCGCCAGTTCCATTGCCTTGGATTCCAGGTCAAACGAAAACTGTCGACGCTTCTTTGCCGCTGCTACCGCGTCTGCAATCTCGACTGCCAAGGTGAGTGCGGGCATTTGATTTCTCCCCAAGTGCTGCAGCGTCTGCCCCAAATATGGCAGACATTCGACCAAGCCGACATTTACGCGGATGGGGCGCTCCAGCCCGCGCTGCATCAGCGGGTGTGGAACGCAAGCAGGGGCGCCCACGGGCAGCCGCCTGAGGGAAGGACGGCGGTTGATCCTGCGGCAAGAGAGCGGGGCCGAGAGCGGTTGCACATCACCCTGTCGGAAAACGGACGCTGGATGCCGTCTGTGCTGGCGATCGATTGCTCGAAGAGAACCATTTCGACGTGCCCAGCCACCATCCAGCGACAGTGCGCCGTCCACGGCGATTAGCAATTGCTAATGCGGAACATCCACAAGTCTGCTGCTTTAGCTGAAACCGCAACGTCGGCCATCCTACTCGCGTCCCTCGCGGCGCACATTGATATCGGCTTCCTTCGCCTCAGCCACACAAAGGCCCGGCGGGAGATCAGGCGCAGTGCTTGTCCAATCGATGACCTGCAACCGATTCACGACATTGATGCGAACCTGAGATGTCGTCGCCATCCCTATGGAAGGGCCGGCATCTCCCCGTCACCAACACGCCAGGTCCACGCACCGATCTCCGGCCGATCCGCAATCATGTCCTGCAGCGAAACGTCGAACGCTTTATCCGCTCCGGCCGGAACGACAAAGAGCGCGATCGGCTCCTGCCTGTCCTGAAGCAAGGCGTTGGCGATCGGCTGGTCGGGTTGCAGGTCGTAGCGCAATCCCTTTACGCTCTTCTCGCGAAGACGGGCAAGCGCGTCGACGAGCCGCTTTTCAGGGACCGTCTCGTAAGGAATCCAGTTCTCGGACACGACCATCAACGCGATCTCCTCGACAATGGCGAGGCCGGCCGAATTCACTCCGAAGGTCGCGATAGCCATGAGATGTGAGCTCGAATCCGCTCCCCACAGCGACAATTCTCTCTCGAAGCGCGCCTGCAAACGCCGATGCATTGCGTCGTCGATGATAAAGGGAAAGCCGGGCAAATGCCTGACGACAAGTTTCTGACCCGATCGGGCGGGCGTGATCTCCTTTACCTCGCCGACCAGGAGCAGCAATTTCCGCGGGCCGGATTTTGGCGGAAGTGCTGTAGCAAGAACGGCGTTGCGACGCTGTTCGATCGCTTCTTTGTTCTCGGCCCGGAACGGCTCGGGGACGAACAGGATGTCCGAAAGCGCTCCGCCTCTCACTGTCATTTGCCCGGCCGCCTCGATGAGGTGCCAACGGACATTCCACCAATGTCGCTTGCCGGCCCACCTGGATGTCCAGACCGTCAATTCAGCCTCGTGCCAGAGATAGTGAAGGAGGCCACGCAGTGACATCCTCCTGGGATCTCCGGCCACGCTGGCGGAGTTCTGGCCATCAGGCACGGACGCCGCCCGACTTCCCGTCTTCGACAGGCTGAAATCCAGCTTCAGCGCCGCCATGCCGTTTTGCGGATCGACCTGGATCGCGCTGCCCATCAACGCGCCGAGCCCGGACAGCTCGTAAGGCGATTCATAAGAATCGCAGGAAGAATCGTGCCCGCCGCCGCTGAGCGGCATGCGCTTGATCAGATGGAGGTCACCGATGCGGGCGACGTACATCGGGCAGCCCGGCTCACGGCACAGGCAGAGTGGACGCTCCCTGCGGGCATAGGCGTTCGCAAGCGCCGCCTGCAGGTCAGGCGCTCCCTCCTCGTAGACGTCACTTCCAATTCGGAACCGTCGCATCACCTCCGCAGCTCCAGGTCGCCGCCGCATCCCTGTGTGCACATTCAAGTCATGGCTTTGCGCTGAGCGCAACCCGTTTGATGGACCGACGCCAGAGGGAGAGGGGAGCCGGGAGGAGTGCGGCCCGGCCGGCGCGGAGAGAGTGCCGGCGCGGGGGCCATTCCCCTCTCGCGAAGGACGTTTCCATGAACATCGTTTCGACCACATCCGACGTTGCCCGAACGGCCGCACCCCTCGGCACGCCGGCACCCGCTGCCAGCGACAGAGCCCAGGTGATCTTTCAGGCGGCGTTGCTGCTTCTACCTTTCCTAGAGCAGGGCAAGCCAGTCACCACCGCCGCGCTCCGCACCGTCATGACGGACAGCTTCGGCGGCACGGACGCACAGGGCTTCTGGGTCTGGAAGGACGCCTATGAAGCGCTCGAAGCGGCCCAGGTGCTGTTCCTGCGCCGCTTCGGATCGGCGATCCTGTCCCGGTCGACTACGCCGCAGGCGACCCTGGCGATGATGAAGCGGATCGCCAAGCTCATTCCCACCCATACGCGACGGTCGGACGAGAGCCAGGCCATGCAGCAACTCTCCACACCACTGCCGCTTGCCTTCGTTGCCGCGCATGCCGCTGCAATCAGCTCTTCAGACCTCGTTCTCGAACCCTCGGCCGGCACCGGCCTGCTCGCCGTACATGCCGAGATCGCGCGGGCTACGCTCGTGCTCAACGAGCTTGCCGCGACGCGCGGCGATCTTCTCGGCCGGATGTTTCCGCGAGTCCCCGTTTCCCGGCACGATGCAGCCCATATCGACGATCATCTCGATGCCGCCATCGAGCCGTCCGTCGTGCTGATGAATCCGCCCTTCACGGTGGCCGCCTATGTTGACGGCCATGTCGCCGATGCCGCGTGGCGGCATCTCTCCTCCGCATTCGCGCGCCTGCGTCCAGGCGGCCGTCTTGTCGCCATCACCGGCACTGGCCTGTCTCCCGAAAACCCCAAATGGCGGGCAGCCTTCGAGCGGTTGCAGCAGCTGGGCACCGTCGTTTTCACCGCGGTGATCGACGGCCGTGTCTATGCCCGCCATGGCACAACCGTCGAAACCCGCCTGACGATAGTCGACAAGGTGCCGGCCACCGGTCCGTCCGGCTTCGCCGCCTCGCCGGGCAAGGCCGCTGATGTCGAGACGCTGCTCTCCTGCATCATGGATCTGCCGCCGCGGACACCGGGCGGCTTTCCGGACTCGATCGGCGCTCTGTCGAACCGGATCCCGGGCAATGCCGCCATGCACATGGCCGGTCGGGCCACGGCAGTAGCTGCACCCGCGTCCGCAACATCGTTTGCGCCAAAGGCTGTCCGACCGGCTCGCCCCGTTGCAAGGGCAACGCTCAGCCACCCGGCCCTTGAGAGCAGAGCCCCGGCGCTGCCCCTGACCTACGAGCTTCGCGAGTGGATGCCGGAGGAGAGTGGAAGCCTCACCGACACGATCTACGAGCCTTACGCCCTTCAGTCGATCCACATTCCCCGTGCAAAGCCGCATCCGACGCCGCTGGTCCAGTCGGCCGCCATGGCCGCGGTCGCGCCGCCGAAGCCTTCCTATAGACCCCTACTGCCTGGCGCGATTATCGACGAGGGCCTGCTGTCCGACGCCCAGATCGAAAGCGTGATTTATGCCGGCGAAGCCCATTCCGGCCATCTCGCCGGTACCTGGACCGTCGACGAAACCTGCGATGTGGTCTCGGCCGCTCCAGAAGGTGCTGCGAACGCGGTCCGGTTCCGCCGTGGATGGTTTTTGGGCGATGGAACAGGTTGTGGAAAGGGGCGACAGGTCGCCGGCATCATCCTCGACAACTGGCTGCAGGGCAGGCGCCGCGCGATCTGGATCTCGAAGTCGGACAAGCTGCTGGAAGACGCCCAGCGCGATTGGGCCGCACTTGGCCAGGAGAAACTCCTCGTCCAACCCTTGTCCCGTTATCGGCAGGGCACCCCCATCCGCCTCGCCGAAGGCATCCTCTTCACCACCTACGCAACCCTGCGTTCGCAGGAGCGCGAGGGCAAGAAATCCCGGATTGCCCAGATCCTCGACTGGGTCGGACAAGAGGCGAGGAGCGGCGAAGCCGCGACAGGGATGAAAGAAAACCCGGCGAGGAAGGCCGACGGCCCGACGGGGACCAAACGGTCTTTCGATGGCGTCATCGTCTTCGATGAGGCGCATGCCATGGCCAACGCCGCCGGGGGAAAAAGCGAACGCGGCGACGTCGCACCCTCGCAGCAGGGCAAAGCAGGCCTGCGGTTGCAGCATGCGCTTCCCGACGCCCGTGTCGTTTATGTCTCGGCGACCGGCGCCACCGCGGTCGAGAATCTCGCATATGCGCAGCGCCTGGGCATCTGGGGAAGCGAGGATTTTCCCTTCGCCAACCGCACCGAGTTCGTGGCCGCCATCGAGGATGGCGGTGTCGCGGCGATGGAAGTGCTTGCCCGCGATCTCAAGTCGCTCGGCCTCTATACGGCGCGTTCGCTTTCCTATGACGGTGTCGAATATGACCTGCTCGAGCATGAACTGACCCCGGAGCAGATCCGTATCTACAGCGCCTATGCGGACGCCTTCCAGGTCATCCACAACAATCTCACTGCCGCGCTCGAAGCGGCCAACATCACCAGCGGGACCGGCACGCTGAACCGCAACGCAAAAGCGGCGGCGCGCTCAGCCTTCGAGAGCACCAAGCAGCGCTTCTTCAGCCATCTCATCACCTCGATGATGACGCCGACCTTGATCGGCGCGATCGAGCAGGACCGCACCGATGGTCATGCGGCCGTGGTGCAGATTGTCTCGACCGGCGAGGCGCTGATGGAACGACGGCTGGCCGAAATCCCAACCGAGGAATGGTCGGATCTCCATGTCGACGTCACGCCACGCGAGTATGTCGGCGGATATTTGATGCATTCTTTCCCGACCCAGCTGTTTGAAGAATATTCGGACGCTGAAGGGAACGTCTATTCGCGGCCAGTCCATAACGAAGACGGCAGCCCGGTACAGTGCCGGGAGGCGGTTCGCCGACGCGACGAGATGATCGAGCACATCGCGTCGTTGCCGCCGGTCGGCAGTGCACTCGACCAGATCATCCATCACTTCGGCACCGACATCGTCGCTGAGGTGACGGGCCGCTCGCGCCGTATCGTGAAGAAGACCGGCAGCGACGGGGTCGACCGGCTTGCTGTCGAGAACCGTCCGGGCTCGGCCAATCTTGCCGAGACCCAAAGCTTCATGGACGACGACAAGGGCGTGCTTATCTTTTCGGACGCCGGCGGCACGGGCCGGTCCTATCACGCAGACCTCGGGATGAAGAACCAGAGGTTGCGTAAGCACTATCTGCTCGAGGCCGGCTGGCGCGCCGACAACGCCATCCAGGGCCTGGGACGGACGCACCGCACCAACCAGGTGCAGCCGCCGCTCTTCCGGCCCATGGCCGCCAATGTGAAAGCCGGAAAACGTTTCCTGTCGACCATTGCGCGCCGGCTCGACACACTGGGTGCGATCACGCGCGGCCAGCGCCAGACCGGTGGGGCAGGGCTGTTCCGATCCGAGGACAATCTGGAAAGCCCCTATGCCCGCGCTGCCCTTCGCCAATTCTACTGGCTGCTCCACCAGGGTAAGATCGAAGGCTGCTCGCTCAGGACCTTCGAGACGGTCACCGGCCTGTCGCTGACCACCGACGAGGGCGGGCTGCGCGATGAACTGCCGCCGATCACGACCTGGCTCAACCGTCTGCTCGCACTGCGGATCGAAACTCAGAACCTGTTGTTCGAGGTGTTCGAGCAGTTGATGGCGGGAAGAATAGAGGGCGCCATCGCCGCCGGGCACTATGACAAGGGTCTGGAGACGATCACGGCGGAGAGCATCGTCGTAACCGATCGGCGAACCGTCTACACCCATCCTGTTTCGGGCGCCCAGTCGCATGTGCTGACCGTCGCGCGCAAGGACCGCATCCGGCCGCTCGGCCTGGTCGACGCGCTGGCCATCGTCCGAGCGGAGCCCCAATCGGTTCTGCTCGTCAACTCACGCTCGAGCCGCGCGGCGATACAGCTGCCGACGGCGAGCCTGATGCTCGACGATGGAACCGTCGAGCACCGCGTCCGTCTGCTGCGCCCGACCGACGAGCTGCGCTTCGGCCGTGATGCGCTCGCCGAGACGCATTGGCAGGCAGCTGAGCGGAACGTATTTTGCGAACTCTGGGAGGCGGAAGCCGCCGCGGTGCCGGAGTTCACCACCAGCACCTTCCACATCGTCACAGGGCTTCTCCTGCCGATCTGGCGGCGGTTGCCTGACGACGATTGCCGGGTTTACCGCATCCAGACCGATGCCGGCGAACGCATCATCGGTCGTCACATTGCGTCGACCCTTGTCACGACCATGTTCCGCAATCTTGGGCTTGATCATGTGCCCTCGCTTGCACCCGAAGATGCATGGACCGGGCTCGTGGAAGGCAAGATCGGGCTGCAACTCGCCGACGGCCTGATCCTGCGCCGCAGCCGCGTCATGCACGACTACCGTGTCGAGCTGATCGGCTTCACCGACGCAATGGTGCCGCGGCTGAAGGCCCTCGGACTGATCTCCGAAATCATCGCCTGGAAGCTTCGGCTGTTCATCCCGACGGCTGCGCAAGGCCCGGCCCTCCTCGCCGCGTTGCTGGATCGCCATACGCTGGTCGGAGTCACCGACCGTGCCGCAGCTGCTTGAGGGGAGGCGATCATGACCGGCTCGGCTTCCGAGCTGGCGCGCCGCCTCGGCGACCATGCCGAGGCGGTGTGCCGCGAATATCTCTCCAACGGCCATCGCTCAGGCAACCACTGGATGGTTGGCGATGTCCGCAACACGCGCGGCCGCTCCATGCATGTGCGGCTGAAGGCCAACGCGAAAGGAGCAGCCGGAAAATGGGTCGATGAGGCGAACGGGCAACATGGCGACCTGCTCGACGTCATCGAGCACAGCTGTGGTCTGGTCGACTTCCGCGAGGTCGCTGATGAAGCGCGCCGTTTCCTCGCCATGCCGCTGCCACCGCCCCAGCCCCAGACTCAGACCCATGGCGCGCAGGGCCAAACCGCCGCGGCACGCGGCTCTTCCGGCGCTGCGCGTCGCCTGTTCGGCATGTCGCAGCCGATCGCCGGCACGCTGGCCGAACGATACCTCGCTGGTCGCGGCATCGTGCTTTCCATAAGCGAGCGCGCCCTGCGCTTCCATCCCGGCTGCTACTACCGGGATCTCGTGACTGACGAGACGCAGACCCTGCCCGCGCTCATCGCCGCTGTCACCAGCCTCGAGGGTCGCATCACCGGCCTGCAGCGCACTTACCTGTCCCCTTGGCTCGATCCGAACGGCAAGGTCGGCAAGGCGCAACTCGCTGATCCGCGCCGCTCGCTCGGGCATCTTCTTGGCAACGGCATCTGGCTCGGCCTCCAGCCCGGTGTGCCTGTTCCGGTCATGGCCGCCGGCGAGGGATTTGAGACGATGGCGTCGCTCAGGACGGTGATGCCGGCGCTGCCGGTCGCCGCCGCGACTTCGGCCAATCATCTCGCCGGCCTGATCTTTCCGTCTGGCTGTCGCCGCCTTTACATCGCCGCCGATGCGGACGCCGCCGGACGGCATGGCATCGAGCGTCTCAGCCAGCGTGCCGGCGCGGCCGGAATCCTCGCTCTGGAGTTGCGACCGCGGCTCGGCGATTTCAACGACGATCTACGGCATCTCGGCCCGACCCATCTCGCGGCCTGGCTCGGCGATCAGCTCGTCCCGGAGGATGCCCGTCTCTTCCTGCCGTTCGAATGAAGGGCTCGGGCCGGCAGGTGGGGCCGGCGTCACCGGAAGACCGATTGGCATGGCGGCGGTCCGCCGGGAGAAGCCGCGCCCGCGGCCTGCCCGAGAGGCGACCCCTGCCACGCCCCCGTCACGGCCGCAACGGCTGGCGCCGTCCTCCGCTCGCGCTCCGGCCTTCGGTGCGGCCGCGCCCGGGCCGCGGCCGGGATGCGCTGTCAGGCCGCGACAGGCGCGGCCACAACCGACGGAGACACGCCATGACCTACGACCTTCCTTTCGACGACGCCTACGAGCCCTACCACACGTCCTCACCGACCGACCGCGTCATCCTCGAACTGCAGATGTACGGTCATCGTCCGCATCAGGACGAGCCCGATCCTCGGCCACTTCCCGACGACGAGGTGATCCGGGCCGGCCTCGCCGGTATCGTCGAGACCTTCGCCGGCATGCTCGGCGACACCAGGCTCGAACCCGACCTCGACGACCTTCTCTGGTCTTTCACCAACGTCTTCCACCGCGCCGCCGAGCGCGTCGCCCGTAGCCTCGAGCGCAATGAGGAGGCGCAACGCTCGAGCCAGCAGGAGCAGGACGGCTCCGAGGTGAAGTCCGTCGAGCTGGAACGGCTCACAGCCGAGGGCATAACCTATATCGAGCGGCGCAACGTGCTCGAAATCATGCGCGATGAGGCCGCCGACCTCTACGAGGCGCAGACCGGATCGGCATGGCGGCCGCGCACCGGCTCCAAGGTCAGCCACCAGGCGATGACCGCGTCGGTGATCGACTCGCGCGACTTCCTCGCCGCCCGCCGCCACGCCGAAACCGAGGTACTCGTTCCGGCCGGCACCAAGATCGCCTTCGCCGGTGGTCTCGACTGCAACGATCACGACCGGATCTGGGACGCGCTCGACAAGGCCCACGAGAAGCATCCCGACATGGTACTGCTCCACGGCGGCAGCCCGCGCGGCGCCGAACGCATCGCCGCCTGCTGGGCCGAGAACCGCAAGGTCACGCAGATCGCCTTCAAGCCGGATTGGAACCGGCACGCCAAGGCGGCTCCGTTCCGCCGCAACGACCAGCTTCTCTCGGTCGTGCCCTATGGCCTGATCGTCTTTCCCGGCTCCGGCATCACCGACAACCTTGCCGACAAGGCCCGTCGGCTCGGCATCCCCGTCTGGCGGTTCGCGGAAGACGCCGCGTGAGCGTCGGTTTCCCCGCAATCCGCACCGCCGAACCCGACCGCGCGCGGCCGGGTCGGCGCCCGCGAAGCGCACCGAAGCCCGCGCGCGAAGCACGGCACCCTCCACCACGGCACCCTCCACCTCCACTAATCGGATCGACGCGATGGAGCATGCCGCCACGCAACCTGGTATTGCGATCCGCGTTACACCGACGTATATACATCCGCAGCAAAGGAGCGCGCCATGGCCACCACAGCCACGAGGAAGGAAATACCCGTCTCGATGCGGTTTCGCGATGATGATCTCACCATCATCGACCGCGGCGCGGAGCTGCTCGGCCTCTCGCGCACGGAGTTCATGCGACGCGCAGCACTCCACGAGGCGCAGGCGGCCATCCTCAACGAAACCGTCATCCGCGTGTCCCCGGAAGCCTATGACGCCTTCATGCAGGCGATCTCGGCGCCTGCCGCCCCGCCCACGCCGAAGGCGGCAGAGCGGCTGCGTCGGTCGCCGCCCTGGGACCGCTAGGTGGCGCTTTCAGGCATCGAACTCCTCGACGACGTGCATCGCCTCGACAGCTTCGATTGCGGCAAGCCAGCGCTTAACGCTTGGCTGGCCGGCTTCGCGCGAACGAACCAGGCCCGCGGGTTCACCCGCGTCCTGATCGTTCACGACGCGGGGACAGTCGTCGGCTATTACGGCCTCGCGCCGGGCGTGATCCAGCCAAACAGCGCGCCGCGCGCCATCCGCACCGGTCGCCCGCCCGACCCGATCCCCTGCCTGCTGATCGGACAACTCGCCGTCGACCATCGCTATGCCGGACAAGGCATCGGCAGCGGCCTGGTCAAGGACGCGCTGCATCGCTGCGTCGCCGGCGCCGACATCGTCGGCGGCCGCGCGGTGGTGGTGCGGGCGATCGACGCCGAGGCCGAGCGCTACTGGCAGAGCTGGGGCTTCATCCCCGCGCGGGACAATCCGTCGGTACTCATGCGCTCGATCCAGGACGTGAGTCTCTGGCTGGCCGACAGAGCCCACTAGCTCCACACGTAGCGCCTCCCGCAGCGGCAGGGTCCGGGCGCGCCGGCCTGCGGCCGGCCGGGCTGTAGTCGCGGCGTCCCGCCGCTCCCCGCGCCGGCTTCGCCGTCTCGGCCTTTGGGTGACGATCCCTCGCGCAGGGCCAGAGGGAGAGGGCGGCCGGCGCGGGGCGGGGGACGCTGGAGAGAAGGAGGCGCAGGGCCTGCTCGCCGGCTACAGTTACGAGCATGTCGGGGTCTTCCATGCGGGCAAGGAACCCCGCAACAATCTGGGCGACTGGGCCGCCTACCATGTTCCTTCTCCTGAGGATGCCAGAGGGTGCTGGGTCCACGCCACCAAAGACCGGGAGATGGTGCGGCGCGCCGACTTTGGCATGATGGTCTGGGGCGGCGCATCACCCGGCACGGCCGTCAACGTGTTTCGGCTGGCCATAGCGAACAAGCCGTGCGTCATTTACGATCCGGCCAGGGGCAGCATGGCGACCACGTACACTGTGGAAGACTGGTGCGCCATGCTCCGCGATGCCGGTCCAGACATTCGCCGCCAAGCCGAAGCCTGCATGATGCCGGACGAGCGTCTGGCGTTGCCGGGATGATGTAGGCGCAGTCCCGCCGACAGCCCGGCGGGTACGATCCAATGTGCTTGATCCGGCCCCGAGCCCCCAACTTCCCTTCGATTAACGGCCGGGGCCGGCTCCTTCCGAAATCGGCCACGCACAGAGCCGCAGGGCGTTGTGCAGGACAATCATCTTGCCCGTCTCGCGTCTGAAGCGGGTGCAGCGTGCCGAACATCCTGGCTTGCGCGGTCATCCATCGTGGCTTCGAGGGATTGCTACCGAGGGCGGGAAGTTCGCTGCCATTCCTGCTGGCGCTGCGCGAAAGAGGGTTTCGGGTCACCGCCATCTCGAGCGATGTCGGAGGCGTCTTTTCACCGTATGGCATTCCGCATCGCCGATTTGGCTTCGAGCGCTTTGCCAGCGGTGGTGGCGATGCAGCGCTGCTCTCTTCGGGCGATGATGTAGGATGCTAAGCTAGAGAGCTTCAAGCGGCCCGCGTACGCCTTCAGGTACCAACTCGCGATGCCTGTATCTTGGTACTTCTGTTTGGTTGCAAGCTCATGGCTCGCGATCTCGTCGTCGTAATTGATGGGCTTGGCCGCCGGTGCCCTCGATATGATCTGATCCATCTTCAAATCCTCGGTCATCGGCTCACTTTCGCTTTTCTCTTTCTTGCCGGGTTCGCTGCCGATTAGCCAAGATTCAAACGACCGTTGGCTCGCGACGCGCGATTGGGCCGCTTGGAATTCCATCCGCTCGAAGGCGTATGTTGCGGAAGGAGGCTTCCAGAAGGCGCAATGGTTTGCATCCGTCGAACGAATGAAGACTTGGCTGGAACTGAGGCTACCGTGCTGGCCTCACGGATTCATCGCGGGAAGCTCCCGATCGGCCTTTGTCGGGACTGGGCAGGAACGGAAAGCGGATGGAGGACGAATCCAGAAAACCGGTAAAGGAAACGATGGAGTTGGAACGCCAGCTCGCGGCTTCGGCAATGCCCGTTTACGGCAATTTGGCGACCGACGCCCTCGGGGTAAATGGCGATAGCTTAAAGAGGATTTTCGAGCCAGCGGGCCAGCAATCTACGGCCAAGGAAGGCACCGGCAGCCACGGTTTGACCCGACGCCTCTCACACGCAAGCGTTTGGTCCTTGTTCATTTACGCGGCGGGTGCCGGGCTGACCTTCGTAACCCAGATCGTCATCGCTCGGCTGGCAGGCGCGGAGAGCTTTGGAACATATACCTACGTGTTCGCCTGGATTACACTCCTGTCTTATGGCTCGACTCTCGGTTTTCACGTAGCCGTTCTGCGGTTCGTGCCGGCCTACGAGACAACGAACCAATATCCGATGGCGCTCGGATTCATCCATTTGGGGTCCAAAGCCAGCATTGCGGTTGCAATTCTGATCGCCGCGGTTGGCGCGCTGGTCGTGATCGGGTGGCCTCACCATCTCGAGCCGGAACTTGCCATCAGTGTGTTGATCGGCTTGGCGGCACTTCCGCCGATCACAATTTATCTCACCGGTGCAGGGCTCGTGCGCGCGTTTGGAGGCGTTATTTCCGCGCTCCTTCCCGAGCGCATTATACGCGACGGACTTATGCTCGCCCTCCTCGGTCTAGCGGCTTTTTTCACGCCGTGGCGGTTGGATGCGACGGCCGTGATGTGGATGCTGCTGGTCAGTTCAGCCGTCGCGGCCTTCGTAATGGTTCTCAGCATATGGGGCCTGTGGCCCGCTGGCCTGAGTGCCGCGCCTCCGACTTATGCTTTCCAGGATTGGTGGCCTTCGCTTCTGCCGATCATGATCATGACATTCGTGGACGTCCTGATGAACCGCACGGCTGTGATGCTGCTTGGAAAGATCGGCTTCATAAAGGGGGCAGGGATATTCGCGGTCGGGTCGAACATCGCGTTGCTTCTCACTCTGCCGCGTGTTGCGGTGAGCACCGCATTCGCACCGGCTATTTCGCGTCTGTTCGCCCGTGAGGATCTGACGGGGCTCCAGGCATTGTTCGCAAGAGCCACCGTATTGTCTTTTGCAGGCGGCGTTGCGCTGGCGCTTCCACTGCTCGTGCTTACCGAACCGGTGTTGCATGCGTTTGGCGGTGAATTCACCTCCGGTGCGCTCATAGCCAGGATTCTGATTGTCGGGCAGCTATTTGCTGCCGCGGTCGGGCCGCAGCAGCAACTTTTGACAATGACAGGCCACGAGCGCGCCGCGGCTATGCTGATGTCGGTGGCGGCAATCATCAATGTCTCGGGCTGCATCGTGGGTATCGCGCTGCATGGAGCGGTCGGGGCAGCCATTGTCACCAGCGCGACGATGATCTTCTTGGGCGTTTGTCAAGCGATCTACATCCGCTCCCGATTGGGGATTCATCCCGGATTGATCTGGGCGATCAGACACGTGTGCGAAGCCGTGATGGCGGGTCGGTTGCGCTAGCGAACCGATAAAAGGAAGCGCCGGACGATGCCCAGCCATAGGCCCGGAACGAAAAGCCCCGGCACTTGGGTCTGCACCGGGGCCTTCCTGCGGCAACAGCACCTCGGCCACCGACCTCGTGCGTCCCCTTGCGAAGGGCCCTAATTGCGCACCAATCCCCTTGATGACCTCGACGATCTCGGCCTCGTCGCCACCAACGTGGAACTTCGTCCATCCCGTCCGTTTCAACTCCTCGATCGATCTTAGCAACGCGACGACCTCCAATTTTGAATGCCAGATTTTCGCGACCCATAACGATTTCCACTAGTAGCGGAGTAATTGTGGCGACGATCTCGCCCAACTGAGAGCCATCAAGGGGTGCTTTGGTCGATACCAATGCCTCACCAATTCAGAGATCTCGGTTTTTGTTCAAGAGCGCCAAGTTCGTCAATCTTGGACCGTGGCGAAGTGGGGTCGACTCTGCAACGCCTTCGTCAAAGGCCTTAACCCCGACCGCCATAAACCGATATAAATATCTGTGCGGAATGCTGTAGAGTTGTTACATGCGAGTCGAGCTCTCAGAACAGTCTATTGATGCGCTCGCCGAGATCATCTCCGGCGGCGCCGCCAACGGTTATGAGCCCTCAATTGGCCTGTATCGGCAGGGCTGGAAGCTCGAAGCTTGGTTCAAGGGGTTTGGAGTTCCATTCGACGTCAAGAGTGAGAGCCGGCTACCGGCCACGACGACTGCGATCCGCGCGGCTATCTTCATTGACACCGGTAACGGTGGACTGCTGAAGCGGATCATTGAAAGCTCTGCAGATCCCCGCGACTTTATACGGGAACCGGAGCGGCACTCGGCCGTCGTCGAGTATCTCAATAAGCACCTATTTTATGACGGCCTAAAGCTCGAGTGGGCGGGTCGCATAATGCGGTTGGTCGAGATCGCCGAGACTGCCCTCGTGACCGGTGAACTATCGGCGATGGCTGCCGGCATCGACTTTGACACTGCCAGCCGAGATCTCGATCGCGCTCTTCGTGCGGGCGCTGACGACCCGGAGATTGCGGTCACCGCCGCCTGTGCTGTCGTCGAAAGCGTCTGCCGGTCGATCCTGGTCGAACTCGCGATCGACTTCCCGGCAAAGCAGGTGGAGCCATGACAAGCAAGACGACGAACAGATTTTCTTCCGAGGTTCGCACCCGCGCGGTGCGGCTGGTTCTCGATCCCGAAGGCGAGCACGCCTCGCGGTGGGCGGCGGTTTCGTCGATCGCTGCCAAGATCGGCTGCACGGCGCAGACGCTGCATGAGTGGGTGAAGAAGGCCGAGCGCGACAACGGGGTTCGCGCCGGCGTGCCTACGGATGTGGCGACGAAGCTGAAGGCTCTGGAACGCGAGAACCGCGAGCTTCGGCAGGCCAACGAAATCCTGCGCAAGGCGAGCGCGTATTTTGCCCAGGCGGAGCTCGACCGCCGGTTCAGGCCATGATCGCCTTCATCGACGATCACCGCCAGGCGCATGGGGTCGAGCCGATCTGCAAGGTGCTGCCGATCGCCCCGTCGACCTACCACGACCATGTCGCCAAGCGCATCGATCCCTCCCGGCTGTCGGCTCGGGCAAGACGGGATGCAGCCTTGAAGGATGAGGTCCGCCGCGTATTCGAGGCGAACTTCCGCGTCTACGGCGTTCGCAAGGTCTGGCGGCAGTTGCGGCGCGAGGGCTTCGATGTCGCCCGCTGCACCGTTGCCCGCCTGATGAGGGTCATGGGCCTTGAGGGCATCATTCGCGGCAAGCCGCTCCGTACGACGGTGAGCGACAAGGCCGCACCTTGTCCCATGCCCCGGCGCCGAACATGCTGTGGGTCTCCGACTTCACCTACGTCGCGACCTGGACGGGCTTCGTCTATGTCGCCTTTGTCATCGACACCTATGCGCGAAGGATCGTCGGCTGGCGGGTGAGCCGGACGGCCCACGCGAGCTTTGTGCTCGACGCCCTGGAGCAGGCTCTACATGACGACGGCCCGTTCATCGCGGCGGGCTCGTGCACCACAGCGATAGAGGCAGCCAATACGTCAGCATTCGATACACCGAGCGCCTGGCGGAGGCCGGTATCGAGCCTTCGGTGGGCAGCGTCGGCGACAGCTACGACAATGCTCTCGCCGAAACGATCAACGGTCTCTACAAGGCCGAGGTAATCCACCGACGTGGACCATGGCGCTCGTTCGAGGCTGTCGAGTTCGCAACGTTGGAATGGGTCGACTGGTTCAACAATCGCCGGCTGCTGGAGCCCATCGGCAACATCCCGCCGGCCGAAGCCGAGGAACGCTACTATGCCATGCTGGAAGAACCAGACATGGCCGCGTGACTCAAACGAAATAGCCTCCGGAAAACCCGGGGCGGTTCAAGGAACAGCGTGATAGTGTGGACGACGACGAGTCTGGCTGGACCCATCTGGTGACGAATTCGGCGACGCCTACGTCTTCACCGACGAAGACAAGCAATTCGAGTGCGCGCTCGATTTTCGAGGACGTTGATCAAAGCTGAATCCAGTCCGGGTTCGGTTGCCGGATGCACCGCCGACCTAACCGAACCGCCGGTTCCGGTCATTAGAAGGGGTCTCCATGGATGTCGCGGGCGAGGCGCAAAGCGGCCGTTTTTCACCTAGCCAGTACCACTCCTTGCGATATCTAGCTGCGGACGGTTGTGGCTTCGCTGGTCGCAATTGCCGCAGGAGCACCGCAATCCTGGTCAACGGCCACGTGCTATTTTAGCTCCAACGCCGGCTTGCACAAACCCATCCCAATGTCCGACCTCGTTGACTGCATAAGCCCGCTTAATGTCGGTTGATCGACGCTGACTATTTTCTTGAGAGCAACTCCGCCACCTCGATTTCCAACGCCTTGGCGAGACGATCGACTACATCAATGCTGGCGTTGTAGACACCTCTCTCCAGGGAGCTGATGTACGTACGATCAATGTCGGCGCGGTGTGCAAGCTCCTCCTGCGACAGGCCTTTGGCTAGGCGGGCCGTTCGCAAATTCCGAGCGAATACCTCACGTATCTCCATGGGCGGGAGATCAACGAGTTGAAGAGTATTTCACCACGGAGTATTCTCTACAAAGATTTGTTGTGCTACGATCCTCGCGGCTAAGCACGGGAGCCAGGAACGGATGGTCGATCGATTAATGGCTAGAGCCCCGAATACCAATTTGCGTCGGAACGGCGAAACGCCAGCCCAGCGCCGGGAGAGCGGCAAGGGCCGGGACGCTGTCTCCGATCCAGCTATTGCGTTGTTCACGAACTGGCAGCAGGCCCAACGAGTCTCGCTGGTGTTATGTCGTTTGCAACAGCGTTTGGAAACGCGCGTACTCGGCGCGGCGCCGCTGGAAGTGATGGATGAGAAGGCCGGCTACTTGATCGCCTATCAGGCGGAAGTCGAGGCTATGACGACTGCCTTGAAACTTCAGGACGAACTGCCTCAAACCCCGGCGCGGTCGCTTCTTGGCGTTGTCGCTAAGCTCGAAATCATAGCCGGCGCAGATCGCGACATCGACGATCCCACCGACTTTCCCTGGCCGCATATTGCTTCGGTACTTGATGATTTAAAGGAAATCACCGGGAGCCTGCCGCTGCAACGGCCGGATCGGTTGGCCATCGATGCGGATTGCAGGCGATACCGGGCGATGGCTGCCGATCTAGTCGATCTGCAGACCCAATCCGAGAATCTCGACTTGAGCCTGCGACCCGCCGTTGGGATAAATGCGGAGTGAGAAAAGAAACAACAGCGTACATAACGGCCATTCGCCGCTGAACCAATTTCAGCGAATCTTATCCCGATGCAGCTGTGGTCGGGATGGAACTGGTGAAAGCGAAGCGGCGCGCTACAAAACGCAGCGTTGAGCGCAACGCCGAGACCAATCTGTTTTCGCGCCAACCTGCCATTGACGAAGCATTTCTGGAACGAACGGCCCGCTTGTTCGAGGTGCGCATGGAGCAGCCCCTATCACTGGAAGATTCGCGGCAAATCGTCGATAATCTCGGTGGCTTCTTCCGCATCCTTGCCGAGTGGGAACGGATTGACCGGGGCAAATAGCTGGCGCTAGCTGCCTGATCGCCGGCTCTGTCTGTTCGCAAAACCCGATGTCCAGGGATGGAAGGAGGCATCTAGATGAACCAGCGACTTATGGAGATCGCAAGGCCCCCAGGTCTTGTAAAGGCGCTGCTTTACGCGAGCGTCTCCTCCAAGGAGCAGGAAAAGGAAGGCTTCTCCATCCCGGCGCAGTGCAAGCTGCTGCGGGACTACGCCCTGCAGCATCGGTTCGATATCGTGCAGGAGTTCGTCGACGTCGAGACGGCCAAGACCACCGGCCGGACCAACTTCATCGAAATGGTCAAATATCTGCGAAAGCGTCCGGGCATTCGAAGCATCCTGGTCGAGAAGACCGACCGGCTCTATCGCAATCTGAAGGACGGGGTGACTCTCGATGAACTGGATGTGGAAATCCACCTTGCGAAAGAAGGTGTGACGCTGTCGCGAGACTCGCGCTCATCTGAAAAGTTCATGCACGGCATCAAGGTCTTGATGGCCAAGAACTATATCGACAACCTGTCGGAAGAAGCCCGCAAGGGGCAGATGGAGAAGGCGGAGCAGGGCATCTGGCCAACAAAGGCTCCGCTGGGTTATGTCAACACCACGGGGAAGGATGGCAGAAAGGTTATCGAGCCGCATCCTGAACTGGCGCCAGTCGTCACACAGCTGTTCGAGCGCTACGCGACCGGCCAGTATTCGCTGAAGGCCTTGGCTAAGGCAGCCCACGGCGACGGGCTGATCTATCCCAAGAGCGGCAATCCGGTTCCGGTCAGCACCGTGCATATGATCTTGCGCAACCGCCTCTATACGGGGCTGTTCCAGTGGAACGGCAAATTGCACCAGGGTAAGCACGCACCTCTCGTATCGATCGAGCTATGGGAGCGGGTCCAGGGAATCTTGACAGGCCGCAATGCGGTGCCGACCCACCCGATGGGAAACGAGTTCGCCTTCACCGGCCTGATGACCTGCACCGAATGCGGCTGCGCCATCGTGGCGGAGATCAAGAAGGGCAAATACGTTTACTATCACTGCACGGGGCACGCGAACAAATCTATTGCATTTTGTGGCTCGGCAGTCGCGTGACACTGATTGATGTGGCTGATCCGCTCCGGTGACAATCTTGCAGCGATTGTCGCGTGCAGTTACGCAAAAGCAGGGACCATCGCTTCGGCATCCCGACTGACGCTCTCTTTGAAGCGCGGACTCGAATCGAACCTCTGACCTGTATTCTGCCACCCGCGTCGCCAAAATGGTGAGCGAGGACCGTCGGGCGAACTTTCTCCCCGGCCTGTTCGGCTCCAGCACCTGATGGTCGCCGAGAACACCCTCTACGGCCTCATGGAATGGCTGAGCCCGCTCGATTATGGCGGGGGCTTCTGGCGGTTCTACGAATACGAGGGCAAGCCGCTCTATCTCGCGCCGACTTCGAAGGACCGCTATCGGATCACCTGCGAGGCCAATGGCTACGAGGGCGAGGTATCCGCCGACGCGGCAGGCGTCATCGTCACGCTGTTCGCCCTTTCGCATCATTCATTTCGATATGGGTCCGACCTGCTGGCACGAGGGGTACGCCCGCCTCTACGCATTCGCGGCCGAACATCCTGAAGCCTCCGAAATATTCCAGGCGATCGACTGACCGCCATCGGCGCCCGACAGGCGCAAGGGGGCCGCGTTTGCGGCTCCCTTGCAGATCTGTCCGCGTGGCGATCATCTAGTCCGGATCGGTCTCGGTGAAAGGGCGAGGGCAGCGTGGCTTCCTCGGGAAGCTGGGCGACAGCGTCGATCGCTCGTTTAAGCCTGTGGCTGCGAAAGGCGCTGTCGGCGAACCACAGCCCGATCTCGGCCGGATCCAGCGTGTCGACAAGCGCCGAGGTCGGCACGGCGCAGCCCGAGTCGCGGATAACGCGGATGTTGTGCTGATAGCGCCGGATGCGTTCCGCCATCGGCAGCTCCGGGCCATGCTTGAGCAACTTGTCTTTCGGCCATTCCGGCGTCGCATATCTCCCGCGCCGGCCTTCGCCTCGTGGTCACGCCGCTTTGGCGATGTTCATTTCCACGTGCATGCCGGCTGTCGCCACCATGTTGACCAGCGTATCGAGGCCGAACAGGTCGATCTTGCCGCGCATGAGATCGGAAATGCGCGGCTGGGTGACGCCGAACAACCTGGCGGCCTGGGACTGGCTCAGCCCTTCGGTGGCAATGTGCTGCTTGAGCGCCATCATCAACGTCGACCGCAACTTCATGTTCTCGGCCTCGGCGGGCGTATCCGCGATGGCGTCCCACACACTCTTGAAGCGCTCGTTGCTCATCGGTTCAGCTCCTGCACCAGGTTGCAGCACATAAACAGCGTCGGCAAACCAGGCCACGTAGATAATCCTGAATGCGCCGGCCGCATCCCGGAATCCTGATTTCGCGCACACCCTGCAAGACCGTGTTCATCGGCTTCCAGTCGTCCGGCTCGCGGCCGTTCTGAACCTGGTCGAGCTGATGACCAGCCTCGCGTCGCGCTGCCGCGGGAAAGGCGCGCAGATCGTCAAGGGCGCTCCCACCGAACTCGACAGACTTGGTCATCAAACCTACCCAATACAAAATTTTATATGTGCTTGGCAACTGCGGCAGTCTCCGAGCGCTGGGATGAGGATCCCCGCGATGCCTCCTCATCGATCGCGCTGTGAGGATGTCGGGCGCATCCGGCAGCGCCGGACCGGGGCTCTATTCGGCCGCCAGAGGCGACTCCACGAAGCTTGCTGACGCACTCTTCGCCCTTTGCGGGGTCACGATCCCTTGCGCGACCCCCACGAGCAATTTCAGGACACACTCCACAAGGCTCAGGAGAAGCAGCCGGGTGGCGGGAGCCGCCGCGGCGCGTTGAATATGGCGAGCATTGCCGTCCACGCCATCGGCGCGCGCGGGCGAGGGTGGCTGGCGCAGAGCAAGGGGCTTTGGAAAGAAAGGAGAGACACGATGGCGATGATATTCATTGGAGGCTCACGGGACATTGACGTCCTGCCCGAGCCTGTCATCGAGCGGATCAGCGCGATTGTCAGGCACGAGCACGGCGTTCTCATCGGCGATGCGCCCGGGGCGGATGCAGAGGTGCAGGGGCTGCTGGCGGGCTATGGCTACGAGCATGTCGGTGTGTTCCATGCCGGCAAAGAACCGCGCCACAACCTCGGCGACTGGGCCGCCTACCGCATCCGGCCACCTGATGGCGCACAAGGTTTCGCCGTCCATGCCGGGAAGGACCGGGAAATGGCGCGCCGGGCCGACTACGGCCTGATGATCTGGGATGGCGCATCACCCGGCACCTTCCTGAATGTGCTGCGCCTGGTGTTGATCGCTTCGCCCTGCGTCGTCTACGACACGATGCGGAGCAGGGTGACGACCACCTGCAGCGTGGCTGACTGGCGAGCCATATTCGAACGCGCCGGCGCCGACGTCGCGCGCGAGGTCATCGCCCGGATGACGGCAGAGGAGCGAAAAGCGGTAGCGGCGTAAGCGCAGATGGACGCCACCTTCAGTCACGTACGGCGATCGGCTACGGCCTCGGCCAGCCTCTTATTGCAGCGCAACCCGGCCCCCTGCGAAGCCGGCATAACGCGCTCAGGACGGCCCCCAGGCAGACGACGACTTTCTTGCTCTCATCACCGTGGGGGGCCAGGACGACAGCCCTGAAGCACGGTTGCATGGCCGCCCACGCGGCGGCGCAGCGCCTCTCGCCGAATAGCTGCGACAGCTTCCTCGGCAGCGGCGATCATGACAGCCGTCGGCTTGCCGAGGCTGCGGAGAGACCAGGGTGCTTCCTCGCCGAAGTTGCCGGTGTCGAACGATGATGAGGATCGATGACGGGAGCGGTCAGGGATCCTCCCAGCGGCCGCCGGCCAGAGGTCACGCCTTGCGACCGAGGCAGCCACAGAAGATCGTCCCGGCTTCAGTTGCAACGCGAGCCATTCCCTTTTCATGTCGCCTTTGTAGAGGACCGCCTGCTTTGTGCGGTCAACCCCCGTTGGGGGTACACTCGGCGCAAATTCAGGAAAATTCGATTTCAATTTTTGTTTGCGGGCAGGCGAAGGACCTGCCCTCGGTTTTCGGCAAATAGAATTTTCCAGAATTTGCGCCGAGATGACCGCAGCAGGACGGCCCTCTCCTTCGACGCCATCGGGAATGGTTCCCGATGCAACCGAAGGAGAACTATCATGGCTACCACGATCGCCAACCTCACCACCAAGTCGGACGGCTCGATGGAAGGCGTCTTCGCAACGCTCCGGATCAACGCTCCGATCACCGTCATCCCGAACGGCAGCAAGGCCAGCGAGGAAGCGCCCGACTTCCGCATCCTCAACAAGCGCACCGGCTTCGAGATCGGCGCGGGCTGGTATCGCAAGTCGCAGCGGTCCGGCGAGGAATATCTCTCCGTCAAGCTCGAGGCGCCCGAGATCGGCGTGATCTTCGGCAACGTTGCCCCGGCCCCCGGCGGCGATGAGAGCAAGAAGGTCATCCTGTGGAACAACCCCCAGTGAGGCATCGGTGGCCGGCCCTCAAAGGGCCGGCTTCCCCACTCGGCAAAAGGAGGTTGCAATGAGCCGCTACACCATCACGGTCACTGGCACCGTCACCGGACAGGTCCGCTCGGATCCAGACGCTGTCATCGGCTACGATCCACCGCTTCGGACCTACTTCCTGCAAGCGTTCCCGCACGAGGAAACCGACGAGCCCGCGCTCTGGCTTGGCACTCGCGATCACGCGTTCGAAGCGCTTGAGGATCTTCGCCACGCAGCCATCTCACACGGCTACGACTTCATGCCGTTGCCGCACAGTGTCGCCATCAAGCTGGTCGAGGACCAAAAAACTGGCAATCGCCCGCCGCGCGATGGTGTCCTTCGCGAGCTTCTGAATCGCCTCAACGACCCCGGTTAGACGAACGCAGCCTCAAAAAGGCTGGCGACGGAGCTCCGTCACCGACCTTTTTTTGGCGTCGTGATGAGAACATTTCCGCGGCGATCGAACTCTGGCAGCAGATGGCGCGCCGTCTCGGGTTTACGACGTCTATCCGATTGGTCAATGGTAGGAAGAACTGGACAGGGTGTTGCGAGGAGAAAGACGGTCGAGGCCATTGTCGGGCGATATCGGGGGCGCGTGCTGTGGGCGGACCAGGCCGATCCGGGCGCAGAGCGTTTCGATTTCGGGTTGGTCGAGCCGGCGCGCCATCTTGAGCGAGGTCGAAAACCTGGCGCAGCCACCGACGACGTGGCCGCTCCAATAGGAAATTCTGTCTGAGATGCCGGTAAAAAGCCTGGAGAGGAAATTGCGCCGCCGGACGGTGCCGGGATTGCCCTTGGCGATGTAGTCGTCGGTGTCGAGGAGGATGTCCTTGATCTCCAAGCCGCGGAACGGGGGCATCGGGCTGGGAACGTCCACGGCTTTTTCGACCAGGACGAACAGCCGAATCCTGTCGAGCCGGATTCCGTTCAGGTCATTGGCGAGTATGCGGTTGACAACGCAATCGCGGCCGAAATTGCCATTGAGAAAGGCGGCGCCATGTCCGGCCCGGCTGACGAGCACGATGTCGGCACGCTCCAACATGTCCGACTTTTCGATGATAATGGTGTATTCGCCCACACATGGCTGGCCGGCGTGGCCGGGATAGAAAACCTGCTGCACCTTGGTCCTCCTTGCTGAAGAACGCGCGACCGTGGGATGACACGTTCAGCCGATCGGTTCGGAACGGTCATGGCAAGGTCTTGACATCGGTTTCGCGCAGTTTGCGGTCGAGGCTGAGCAGCGGCACGTCCGCGACCTTGGCATAGGCATAGTGGAAACAGTCGAAATTGCTGAGCGCGCGCTTGCCGATGCCGTGTTTTTGCGCAACGGCAACGGCATTGGACAGCGCCTCGCGGGCGGAGGCGGTCTCGCGCAGCTCGATGTTTCGGGCATCGAGCCATTCGACGACGGCATCCCACGATTGCGAATAGCGGCAATCGAGCTGGTCGGGGCGTGACAGGATGATGATCGCCTCCCAGGCGGCAAGGGCCGATGTCCAGGGCGCCGGCGCCGTGTCGAGCGCCTGTTCATAGGCCGCCGCGGTTTCCTCGCCCGCAAACATCGAGATAATGGCGCACGCATCGACGAACATCAGGCTTTGCCCAGCTCGTGGTCGAGTTCGTGATAGGCGATCTCGGGGACCGGCTTCCTGTTCCTGCGGAAAGACAACCCTTTGCGGGCAAGGATGCGGCGCGCGGTCTGGGAGGCCGTCTCCGTGTGCACGCGTGCATTGACGGCCTCGCGAAGAGCGACGACGACGGCATCGGTGATGGTCGTGCGATCGATCTGGGCAAGCTTCCGCGCCAGCGCATCGGCTTCCGGATTGCGAATGCTGAGCGTCATGATGTGTATGGCCTCATCTGTATGGCTTCTTATACACGAAATGTATGCCGTGCGGCAATGTCTTCCAGATAAAATGACTTCCAGATGAAAGACGGATCCCGAATGACATGGTCGATCACCCGCCCTGATGCAGCAGTTCGGTGTCGTTGATGAGTCGCAGGTTCATGTCGCTGGGGCTCTTGATCAGCATCACCGCACTGAGCCTGCGCAGATCGCGCGGCGGCGTGCAGGCGAGCCAGGCGCGCAGCTTGTAAAGGCCCGGCTGAAGGTCGGCGCCGTAGACCAGGGAGACGGTTTGTTCCTCGCGCGCCGGCATCGGGATCTCGCCACGCCTGGAGCCGATCGAACGATCTTCCAACCAGACGGAGGCGATGCAGGTGGGATCGATGAACACGTTGGAGCCGGTGGTGGCGCGGTATTCGACCGCCAGCTGTGTGCGCCCAGGCTGGGCGATTTTGAGCCAGCCCTGCAGCTCGACCGCGGCGAGGCCGGTGTAGCGGACGCCGTTTCGGGAAAGCTCGCTCAGCGGAATGGCGCCGCCTTGATAAACATAGCTGCCGACGCTGTCGGCCGGAATGTCGGACAACGCATCGGTCTTTGCCGGCGCGATGCGGGCAATGGCGACAGCGCCCGGCTTGTAGGAAGTGCTGTCGGTCCCGGCAGCCGCGGGCACGGCGCCCGCCTTTTGTGACGTGGCGCTTTTCTGCGTTGCCTGGACAGCTGGCGCGGTCGTTTGGCCCGCGTCGATAGTTGCGGGCTCGTCGAGACGGCGCAAAATGGCGTCTAGCTTGTGCTCGATGCGTTCCAGCCTTTGCTCGGTCGTATCGGCAGGCGCATTCTGGGCGGACGCAATGCCGGTCGCGCCGATCAGGGCGGCGAAGCCGAGGAGGATCAAGGGTTTTGTCATCGCGGTTTGTCTCCTTGCGGGATGGTTCCAAAACTGTCGCGGGGCCCCGGCGCCACGTCGATGCCGTTGAGGGGACGACCCGGTGCAATCGCCGGCGGTGAGGCGTCTTCTGTCGGCGCGGGCATGTCCGGCGATCCGGGAACCGGTGGCACCGTAGTTTCCAAACCTGTCGCTGGAACCACACCGTTCTGCCTGACGCGTTCCGGCGCTGTTGCAGCCGAACCGGTCCTGTTTCCTGTGCCGGAGAGGGCGCTGCGTCCGCTCATATCCTGACCGATGCTGACAGCAATCAGGATCAAGGCCAAAACAGCGGCGATGCTGGCATAGCGGAACAGCGGATCGTTCCTGAACAGAGAGGGAACAAGTTTAAGCCGGCGCAGAAGCGCGGCACGGACCGACGCCATCATGTCCCGATACCCTGTCGCTCGTATACAGCCATGGCGGCATCAATATCCTGGGCCTCGATGGTCATGATGGCGTCGCGGCCGGCGCTGCCGACGCCCGGCGTGGCTAGACGCATGGCCTGCGCCTCGCGGGTACGTTCCCACAGTGTGCGGATGTCCCTGGCGTTGCCGAAACTTGTGTCCCCGCCGCCTTCCGCTTCCAGGCGCACGCAGGCGAGGTCGACGGCCTCATCGGCTGCCGCATCGAAACCAAAACCGTCCTTCTTGGCGAGATCGCGAAAAATCGCCGACAGTTCCCCCGCCGCGTAATCCTCGAACAGGATTGTCCTGGTGAAACGCGAGCGCAGGCCGGGATTGCTTTCGAGGAAGCGGCGCATGTCGCCGGTGTAGCCGGCGACGATGACCGAGAGCCGGTCGCGATTGTCTTCCATCAGCTTGATTAAGGTGTCGATCGCCTCGCGGCCAAAATCATTCTTTTGCGCCTCCGGCGCCAGCGCGTAGGCCTCGTCGATGAACAGCACCCCGTCGAGTGCTGCCTCGATCGCCTCGCGCGTCTTGATCGCGGTCTGGCCGATATAGCCCGCGACCAGCTGGCTGCGATCGACCTCGATCACGTGACCCGACTTGAGCAGGCCGAGCGCCCGAAAAATCTCGCCCATGAGGCGCGCGGCTGTTGTCTTGCCGGTGCCGGGATTTCCCAGGAACACGAGGTGCAGGCCAGGTGGCGCGGTGTTGATGCCGTGACGCCGGCGCTGCTGTTCGGTCCGCAGGACGGCGACAAGTTTCTTGACCTCCTGCTTGACCGAATACCAGCCGGTCATGGCGTCGAGCTCGGCAAGGATTGCTTCGAGCGGCCGGACGGCTAGGGCGGACTGGTTGCCGGCGGTCTGTCGTTGCCCGCGCCGATGATGTGCGTCCATTGAAGGAACGCCATATGTGTCGGCACGGACCAGCCGCCATGCCATGATCGCCAGCGCAAGAACGAGGATGATGCCGGCATGGGTTTGGGCGATCGCGACAATGACGACCAGAACGGCGAGACCAACGAGGATGGGGATTAGACCAAATCGCATTTTCCCCCCCGACCTCATCCCGATGCGGCGCGCGGCGCGAAACGGTTCTCCTGGACCTTTGCGATCATCTCCGGCCTGCGGAAATAAATCGCGCGACCGCAGCGCAGCGGTTTTCTGCCCTGGATGAAGACGAACTGTTCGTCGGCGCGAGTGTCGGCCAAGATTTCGGAGACGGTGGCAAGCCGCCTTCCGCGTTCCGATTTCTGCTGCGAAGCGCCGGTTGAGGCGGTGCCGATCTCGAGTGGCCTGGCGCTCTTGCCGCGATTGATCGTGGCCGAACTCAGCACCACGCCGTGTTCGCCAAGCGCCTCGGAGACGGCGCGCGCCTGTTCGAGCGAACCGATCGCGGCATAGGATCGTCAGGAGGCGCTCTCGAACCAGGAGGATTTGCCGCTTTCGCCCCATTGCTCGCGCAACTGACCCTCGGACTGATAGAGCATGACGAGCGTGATGCCGTATTTGCGGCCGGCGTCGCGGGCGCGGGCCAAGGAATTCATGAAGCCGAGGCGGGCGACTTCATCCAGCAGGAAGACGATACGGCCGCCGGGCAAATGACCGTCGGCCTCGTAGACGGCGTTGAGCAGCGATCCGATGACGACGCGGCCAAGGGCGGGCGTCGATTCCAGCACCTTCATGGGAATGTTGACGAAGAGATCGAGATTTCCGGCGACGAGGTCGGCGGTGCGAAAACTATTGCCGGAGACCAGTCTTGCATAGGCGGGATTGGCGAGCCATTCGGTCTGCTCGCTCATATTGCCGTAGACACCGGAGAACGTCTCGGCGACCAGGCCCATCAGCTGACCGGCGAGATGTTTTCCGCGATGCGAGGACGACTGCTCGTGGATGCGGGCTAATTCGCCCCGCATGTTTTTTTCCGGAAGAGCCAGCCGCTCAGCCAGCGTGACGAGATTGCGTTTGTCGTCTGCGAGATTTTTGTCGAAGACGATGTCGGACAGCAGCGCCTCGACAATCGCTTTGCCGCGGCCCTCGAAAAAGGCTTTTCCCGACGCGCTCGCGGGCGCATCGCGCGTGGCGGAATGTTTTTCGCCAGAAATCCAGTCGACGATCGAGCGGATGTCGCCATCGATGAGGGGGGAATCCTTCGCCAGCCAGTCGAGGGCGTTGAAGCCGCCGGTTCCCTTCAGGGGATCGATGGCGATGACGCGCCTGCCCATTGCCGTGCGCGCGCCGGTCAGCATCGGGGCAAGTTCAGAGGACGGATCGAGCGTGACGATCGGACCCCGATAACCGAGCAAGGTGGGCACGCAGACGGAGACCGTCTTGTAGGAGCCGGATCCGGCGAAGACGAGGCCGTGCGTGCCGCCCCATGACAAATCGAACGTGAGCAGCGGCGCCTTGCCACCCTTGCCCCAGCTTCTTCGATCGGAGGAAACGAATTTTTGGCCACGCCGTGCCGGCGCGTCCTGATCGACACGGTAGGCCTCGCCGATGACGACGCCGCCGAGATTTTTTTGCGTCGCTTGCGATCCTGACTGTCTTGCCTGGCCGAACAGGTTTTGCGCCTCGGAAATATCCATCCAGTCGGCATGACCAAAAATGTCGGAGGCAGCGCGCTCGACCGGTTTTGTTATCCCGGGCCCACGCAGCGACTTGCCGAGCAGAGCGCGCACGCCGGCCACGGTGGCGAGGACACCGACGACGCCGGCGTAGAAGATCGACATGTCGGCAATGCGCGCGACATCCGACCATGGATAGAGGGATCGGTATTCGAGCAGTCGCGATGCTTCCGGCCAGACCGTCATTGCGGTTGCGGCGGCCATGCCGATGACGCCGGCGATGGCGGTCGCCGGCAGTGCCAATCCCGCCCGGCGTAGCAGCAGGGCCGCACCCATGGTGACGGCGGGACCGATCAGCGCGATCGAAGGCCAGGCGGCATAGGCAAGACGATAGGGCGCGGAGAACGGTATGAGGCCGCCCCGGTACCAGTCGAGCAAGAGCTGTTCCCAAAGGCCGTGGGCATAACGCCAGGCCGGATACCAGATGACGAGTGGCAGGATGGCGACGATCGCTTTGAAGCCGGCCTTGACGAGATCGTAGGAGAGGCGCCCGAACATTTTTTGTTCCGCGCCCGCTATGACCGGCTGGCTTTTGGGCTGCGCTCCTTTTCCCGGTCCGGCAAATCCCCGCCGTCCGACCCGCCTTGCGGCCCGATACGATGAACCGCACCATCTTGCTCGGCGGCGAGTGCCGCGACGGCTTCGTGGTCCGCCATGCCTTCCCAATGCTGCAGAAACTTGTTCCAGCGCAGACCGGCGCCGCGCAGGCGGGTGGAAAACGCGGTCGGCAACGCAGCGGTAAAGGTGACGGTCAGCGGTTCCCTGGTCGCGTCGAAAACCTTTGCCTCACGATCGAGCACCTTTTTCCCCGCCGATGACCAGACGGCGATCTGCTTTTCGTCGCGGGCTTCCTGCGACAAGAAGAGCAGGGCGCCATAAAGCGCTTGCGGCTCAAGGTCGAGCAGCCCGGCCTTGTCGATGAGCGTCCCGGCCTCGATCAGGCGCCTGACGTGCTGCTTGCGCTCATCGGCCTTGATCTTGGCTTCCTGCTCGGCCAGCCGGGCCTTTTGCTGTTCGAGACGTGACATGCGCTCAGCGAGCGACGTTTTGGCCATGGCTTTTGCAACTCCCTCGTTCATACGCATGAGCCCCGCGCGGTCAGAATGCCAAGCTTGCGTTTCCAGTTCAAGTTTATGATCTCCCCCTAAAATGCCGCCGCGACTTGCCCGAGAGAGGTACCACTACCGATCTGATAGGTTTATACCTTCGTGTGCTGCGAGGTTTGTCCAGACGCAATATGCATTCTCCGAATGCGCGCTTGCGCTATTGCTGCGAGGATGACATCTTGTCGGCATGGCCATCGCCTTTGCCCGTGCCCGCTACATCTCCCGCTCCGACGGCGGCAGTGCCGTGCGCTCGGCCGCCTATAATGGCCGCGAGGCGATCAAGGCGCAGCGCACCGGCGAGGTGTTTTATTTCAAGCACCGGGATGCGCCCGAGCATCACGAGGTGCTGCTGCCGGACGGCGCGCCGGCCGGGCTGTCATCGAGCGATGCGCTATGGAACGCGGCCGAGGCCATGGAAAAGCGCAAGGACGCGCAGCTCGCCCGCGAGATCGTGCTGGCGCTGCCGGCCAATGAAGAGCTCGGCCATGACGACCGGGTGGAGCTGGCGCGGTCGTTCGCGATCGAGCATTTCGTATCGAAGGGATTGGCCGTGCAGGTAGATGTTCACGCGCCGCACGGCGCGGAGAGCGAGGGCGAGCGGGCGAATTATCACGCGCATCTTTTGATCACGACCCGGCGATTGGGGGAGAACGGCTTCGCGGCGAAGAAGGCGCGCGATCTCGATCCGGTGATCAAGCGGAGCGCGGGCAGGGCGACCGTCGCCGAGGGGGAGGCCTGGGGCGTGTTATGGCGCGATCACCAAAACCGATATTTTGCGAGCCAGGGTTTTTCGATTCGGGTGGACGCGACAAGTGCGGTGCCGCAGGAGCATATCGGCCCGGTGCGCATGCGGGCGGTGGATGCCGAAGCGAATGTCCGAGCCGAGCAGATCAGGCGCGCCAATGAAGAAGCGGCGCGCGATCCGGAAAAGGTGCTCGGTGTTCTGACGCGCAACCAGGCAAGCTTTTCCGAGTACGATCTTGACCGGCATTTGAAGAAACACATTCGCGACGAGCATGAGCGCTCGGGCGTGAAGTCAGCGGTGCTCGGGCGTGAGGATGTGCTGGCGCTGCATGATCGAGGGACAGGCGAAGCTGCAGGACGCTGGACAACGCGGGCGGTGCGCGATCAGGAGCAGGAAGCGCTTGATGATGGACGGCGCGTGGGGGCGGGGCGGCATCGGGATGTGGGAGAGGATGTCAGTCGGCGCGTGGCGGCAACACGGGAGCTGCGTGAGGACCAGCTCGCCGCGTTTGATCATGCGACTGGGTCCGGCGGGTTAAAGATAATCGAAGGGCGGGCCGGTACGGGGAAGAGTTTTGCACTTGGCTCCATTCGCGAGGCGCATGAGGCGGCGGGTTATCGGGTTGTCGGACTGGCGCCGACAAACGCCGTCGCGCAGACCATGAAGGAGGATGGTTTTGCCAGAAGCTCGACCGTTCACGCCGAACTGTTCCGGCTGAAGAATGGGCGCCTGCAGTGGGACCGTCGTACGCTGGTTGTGGTCGACGAAGCGGCGATGATGGATGCCAAGGTAACCGGCGAGTTGTTGCGCGAAGCGCGGCTGTCGGGCGCCAAGGTTGTGCTGGCCGGCGACGATCGGCAGCTCGGCTCGATCGAGCGCGGCGGGCTGTTCACCGAACTGAAGAAGGATCACGGCTCGGCCGAGATCACCGAGGTCACGCGCCAGAAGGTCGACTGGCAGAAAGAGGCCGCGCGCGATCTGGCGGACGGGCGCTTCGAAGACGCGCTGCGGGCCTTCGCCCGAAACAAAGCGGTGGTGTGGACCTCGAAGCAGGATGAGTTGCGAGAAAAACTGGTCGCGCAATGGGCGAGGGATGCTGCTTCCAATCCATCGGCATCGCGGTTCGTGTTCGCCTATACCAACAAAGATGTGGATGCGCTGAACAAGGATCTGCGCGCGGTTCGTCGGGAGCGTGGTGAGCTCGGTGAGGATTTTGTGTTTACGACCGGGCACGGCGAGGCAGCGTTTGCGGTTGGCGACCGGGTGCAGTTCACGGATACGCTGAAGGGCGCCGGCATCTACAACGGCAACGCCGGGACCATCGCTAGCATCGACCGCAACTTTGGCCGCATCGGTGTCGTGCTCGATGCGGCGGCGAGCCGGCAAGGGCGGAAGGTCGAATGGTATGCGTCGGAGTTCAACGGCTTCCGGCACGGCTATGCCGGCACGATCTACAAAGGCCAAGGCAAGACGCTCGATCATACCTACCTCATGCACACACAACACTGGCGTGCCGCCTCGAGCTATGTTGCGCTAACGCGGCAGCGTGAAAGCGCGACGATCTTCGTGGCGACGCAGACCGCCCGGGATTTGCGGCAGCTCGCCCGGCAGATAGGTCGCAGCGAGATCAAGTCGGCGTCAGTGGCTTATGCAACACGCGACGAGCTCAGCTCGGAACAACGGGCGAAGCTGGACGAGGGACCGGCGGCGGAGAACGCCCGGCCAGCGTCGCATATTGGGCAGGTTCAGGATGGCAGACAACAAGAGGAGCAGCCGATGGCTTCAGTTGTCGAAGAGGCACGGGTGGGTATGCGTCAGGCAGATCCGCGCACACCGGAGATGCAGTCCGGCGCCATTGCCAAGGACGCGGAGGGCCAGCGTCGGCATGAGGATCAAGGCGCGACGCCTGAGCCCGTCGTGGCGAAGAAGTCAAAAGAGGCAGGAGGTAGCGATCGTCCCGGGCCTACAGATGATCGGGTCGTGGCGAGTAGAACCGAAGATCGGCAGGCTGTTCCAGATGGCAGAAATGAAGAGCAGTCGCGCAGCACCGCAGCCGACCGGCCATCGGACGTCAGGGTACTGATAGCTGCCTTCCAGGATGTGGCTGCTGGTGGCGTGCGCCGGGACAGCCTTGGACGATCGATCGACGAAAAAAGCATCGCCGCTGCTGTCAGTCGCGATGCGGATGTACGGCGCGAGCGCGAGGCTCGCTCAATCTATCTGGAGACCGCCTACCGTGATCCGAAATCGGCGGCGCGGCGTCTCGACGAGATCATTGCTCGAGACGGTCCGACAAGTGCTGCACAACGAATATCGGCGGATACCAGCTTGGTCGGCGAGCTGCGGGGCAGGGAAGGGTTCTTCGCTGGTGCCAGGGGGCGGGAAGAGCGGACCGCCGCTGAACAGGCTGCCGCCGCGATTGGTCCGAACATCGTCCGGACCGCCGAGTTCGAGAACCAAGCCGAACGATCCTATCGCACCCAGGTCGAAAAGCAGCTCAAGGCTGACGCGGTTGAGGTGAGAGATGTTTCGGATCGGGCGAAAGCTGCCCTGGAAAAAATTGCAATGGCCAAGGATGATCGTGAGCGGGCCGAAGCCTTAAAGGCGGTGTCAGCCGATCAGAAGGTCAGACGGGAGATCGCCACCTTCAGGAAATCGATTGAAGTCCGTTTCGGTGAAGACGGCGCACGCGAGATCGCCCGCGCGACAGCATCCGCCAAACCGTTTGAACATCCGTCCGTGCCGAAATCCGAGCACAAGAGGTTAGGGGAAGCGGCGGCTCTCTATTCTGCCGCCCGATCCGGCGAAGTCGCATCCAGGCAGCAGGCCGAAACCGAGCGTCTTGCCGCGCGAGAATCTCCGTCGGCCCGGCTGAAGCAGTAGGGAGGAGGGGGCAGTATGAAAGCGGCGCCGGGGCCGGTTGTCGTGATCATTCAGCTCGGAGCCTTAATGCACCAGCGCGGTTCCGCAGGATCCTGGCGCACTCCCCCGCGCAATGAAGGCTTGGCCGGGTGGATCACGGCTTTCCCGTCCGCAGCAGGTGCGTCAAGAAGGTCCTTCACGGCCCGCCAGAATCGCAAATCCGCTTCCCGATGCGCATTGCTGGCCGAAAGCGCGCACCATTCGATCGCCTGGGCGGCATCGGTGCCGAACAAGTCGTGCGCCGCCCTTGCAATCGCCTCCGGGGTGCTGCGAGCCCAAAGTCCGCAGTCTTCTGTAACCGCGCGTGCGGCAAACGTGCCGCAGGATACGGCTGCACTGGCTCCTGCTTTGCGCGCGACCGCACGCGGAAGCGGCGTTGCCATCGATGGGCTTTTCATATCCGATCTCCGCGCTGGTACATCATCACCGACATGCAGACCTCCTCACGACGCTTTCGCGGGTAAGGCCCGGTTTGGTCGCTGCCGGGCATGAAAGCGCCGGGTTGCTGCGCCTGGCCCATGCGCGCCAGATCGCCGAGCGCGGCACGCAGCTGCGGCCAGGGAAACTCCGTGCAGTCCTCGGCGCTCTCCCCCTCGCGCAGGACCGCATCGAGCTTGGCGGCCAAACCCGCGAGTGTCATGGCTGGCGCGGCCATCAAGTCCTCCACCAGCTCTTGCTCTCGGAAGGCGGCAGCAAGTTCCTCCCGCTTGGCGGCGGAATAGCCAATGCGGCGATCCTCGGCATCCCAACGCGCTTGATGGGCTGCCAAATCAGCCTCGGCTCGCGCGCGCAGGCCGGCAAAGCCAGGATCATCGCCGAACAGGTCTTCTATGTCGCCGGGCCAGGAGACGGTGGCGGTTACGTTCTCGTCGGGCAATTCGATTTCCGCTTTGGGGAAGCCAATGGCGTCGACCAGCCTGCGCTCAAGATGCTGTTGCTTGCGACAGAGCTCAGCGGTACGCGCGTATGCCGACTGCCACTCGTGCCACAGCGCTAGCGCTGGATCGAAGGTACTGTTGTCTGCGAGCGAACCGTCTGCCCACGCGCTTTTCTGAACGTGCAGGGTCGCCGCGACCCCTCCTGCCGCCGCCAGCAACACCCGCCTCGTGACTGAAGGACAGACTCGTGTATTGTCGGAATCACCTATGATCCGAGCTCCCTATAGCTTGGTTTGTGGTCAGGCTGGGCGATGTGAGTCACCACGTCGTCCGGCCGTCTTGCAGGCTGGCAGATTACAGGTCCGAATGTGAATGGGCAAGAAGAATCATCACCTAGTGATGAAATGATCGCGATCCAATGTAAAATGGCGCGAGTAGCTCTTGGGTGGGGTGTGCGGGAACTGGCTGAAGCGGCGGATGTCGCAACGCAGACGATCACTCGTCTCGAAAAAGGTGACCGCCTCAAGGCAAAAACAGTCGGGGCAATCCGCGCGGCCTTTGAGGCGGCAGGCATCGAGTTCATTCCGCAAAATGGCGGCGGCCCAGGCGTTCGCCTCGCGCAGCCCGATGGAGGCGCGCGAGCATCGACGCGCAACGGGTAACTTTCGTCACTGCGGCTCTCGGCCGTGGAGCGTTCCATGACCCCTGCACGATCTATTGGTTCTCGCGCATCGGAGCTTGCAAGGCCATGAAGGTGGGAGACGGTTCCCGCGCCAGCGGGGGTATGCCATCACACCCTGGTCTGACGCGGGATGCTGGCTCGACGCCTTAGCGACTTGAATTTCTTCCCATCATCGAGGCGGACTATTAGTCCGGCGTCACCGACTTCCTGATCGGCACGGCAGGCTTGAGAGGTTCCGACATTTCCGGGGAAACGTTGCCGATTATGGTTTTTGCGTGATCGCTTAAAAATTGACATGGCAGGCGTCACAATTCCGCTGGAAAAGGCTTGATAGCGGGCCATCCATCAAAACAAACCCTCACGATTTTGGCAGCAGACCACCATCCATTCGGCCGTTTAGGGCGAATGGCTATTTCGAGATCTTGGGGTGCGAACGCAAACGTGGCGCTATCTGTAGAAAAGGACCTTGCCACTGGGGATGAGTTGTCGGCAAAAGTCGTAGTCGGCGATGTTCCGAGTCAACAGGACCAGCCCGGATTTCGATGCCTGCAGATAAAGAGTGCAGTCATGCAGGCACCGCAGCTTCCGGTCGTCTTGGTAGCCTTGCAGGCGACAGAGCACCCCACTCATAACAGCAGCGCGGCCTAGGACGTCGGCATCGGGCGTAAGGATTCGGTGCCCGGGTATCGATCGGATGAGCTCGGACAGGGCCTTATGCACGGCTGCGGTGCGGGGATCGTCGGGCTTCAGGACACCAAGCGTATGGGCCAACTCCTGGATGCAGACAGATGAATGCTTTTTGTGCCGACCGTCCATGATCTGCTTCACCAACGCAGGGGCTCTGCCTTGGAGCCTGTCGATGTACACACAGGTGTCGAGCAAGAGGGCCTGCCCACCGAGCTCGCCCTCGTTCACGAAGGGCAGTTGATCATCAGGTCGGCGAGCAAGTGTTTTGGTTGGAAAGCCACGGAGCGAGCGAAGGGCTGCTTCAACATCGAATTCTGACACTCAAACCTTAATCAGAAGCCGAGGTTGATGTCTGGATCGATGGTTCCCGCGAGCTTGTTCATGGTTGCGGGAAAATTGTCCTCGAGCGCAACATTCGCGAGAGCGAATTCAAGCAGCTCGGTGTCACCCTCAATGCCCGTCTGGCGCTTGGCCTGCTCGATGAGGGCACGGCTCAAGCGCGCGGTGATCCGCTCGTCCTTAGAGCCGATCAGGCCTTTGCGAATGGCAGCACGAAGCGTCTGCCGAACGACAAACTTCTGCTCGCCCGGCATGTCGTTGTTGGCGTCCTTACGGATCAGACTCCGCATGCGCTTCTTTTTCGCGACGAGGCGCTGCTGCGGAGCCGTCGGTGACGACGGCCTTTTCAGCGTCTTGGTCATATCACCATCTCCCACGCTGTTAGCCATTTCGGTTATTTTGTCGAACATAACAGATGCGAGCAGCCGTGTCACTTGCGAACTCGTTTTGATCGCTCAAGCCGCCAGCAGGCGCTTACCTCCGGTCTCCCCAACGCGACAACGATTCTGACGCTCAAGGACCGTTCTTGTCATCAAGCATGTAGCCTGCGAGCGGACCGTCCGGATGACCCTGCGAAGGCCAAGCCTCAGCAGCGATTTGCGCAGCCGGCTTACATGCACGTCTACCGTATGGCGTTCTTTTCCGTTCCCGAGCTGACGACGGGAGAGATCGTCACGAGCGCGTGGCGGCCTCGACAAGCCGGTTATCAGTCCCACCAACCCGATCTTGAGCGCTGCCTTGCCGACGGGCGAGCGCATCCAAGTCGTGTTGCCGCCGGCGGCACCCGACGGCGGCGCCATCTCGCTGCGCAAGCAGGTCGTCAGCGATTTCAGCCTGAACGACTATCGCGCGATAACGGTGCGTTCGAGCGGGTTTCCGTTGCCATCGGTGGTGTGACTGATATCGACCGCGAACTGATCCGGCTCCTCCGCGCAGAGGATGTGCACGGCTTCGTCCGGTCAGCGATCGCCAATCGCGTTTCGATCCTCATCAGCAGCGGCACCTCGAGCAGGCGACCTCCTCAACGCCTGCCTCAAGTCAGTCGACAGCCGCGAACGCATCGTCACGCTGGAAGACACGCGGGAGCTGTTTCCACCCCAAGCAAACTCGGTACATCTTTTGGCATCGAAGGGCGACCAGGGCACCGCCAACGTGACAATCCAAAGCCTGCTCGAGGCGTCACTTCGCATGCGTCCGGGTGCAGGCAATCGAAGCTCGATTCGATTCGGCTGCGCGAAGATTGAAGACTCTTGCTATCAGGTCGAGAGCTCTCCAAATCCGGAGGGGAGGGAGGGACTGGTCGGCAATATTCGACGAAACGGTACCAGATGCCGGACCGGAACTCGGGCCGGAGACAGGATAATCCCTTCCGGCCCTCGATGATGGACCATGTACTATGGCATGCACGGCAGGGTTTAAGGTGCAACGCCCCATTGCGCTGAGGGTGACGTCCCTCGGAGATCGCGAATGCGGTCGGCTGCTCAAGAATGCAGGTCTACCGGATTCTCCAAACGAGCAGGTTTGGAGGAACTCGTCGTCGGCGATCTGGGAGCGAAGGGAGTAGCGGCAGGCCGCCAAGGCAGCTGATTTCTTAGCGCCGCAACAGTCGGCCTTCATCGAGAGGGAGGCTTGAAATGGTGAGATGCCCTCGCGGGGGTTCCTCATCAAGAGCGGACTCTTCCGCGTGTTCTAGGCGTTCAAGCAACTCCTTGAAGAGATCCGGTAAGTTATCATCAACCCGGAAGCACGGCAGGCTCTCCGCATAGCGGGTCATAGCCTTCGAGCCTATCTGGCGCTTGACAGCGGCAGCAACTGTCCCGCCCAAGTTCTCACGGAAGTTCATTGTCAGGATGTCCCTTCGCCTAATCCCGAACCCTGAGCTGGTGGATGGTTCCGCAATTCGCACATAATTGTGGCCAGATCCGAATTTCGCACTATCATTGTTGGTGTCGTAGACGGCGGTCTGAGGAGTCCCTCCCTCTTGCTACCCGTCATCGCAGAAAGGGCTGATGGATTGCGTCTCAATCCGTCAGCCCTTTCATGGTTATGAGAGCCGACCGGCCAATTCGCGGAATATGCATCAGTTCGTCAACTGAGATGACGCCCGCCTTAGCCGTCACGGGAATGTTATTCGCGACCGTATCAAACCGACGTTGAACCCCTTCGAGTCACGCTTTAGAGTCTTAGCTATTGGGAGGTAGCTATGATCCATAGCCATATAGACATGGCGCGGGCGATGATTGACGCCAGCTTCATATCGCAGCACCGCTCTAGGGCCGACATTACCTCACTTCGCCGTGACATAGCTCAAACCCGACGTGCAATCGCCGCGTCGCGCGACCTGCTAAAACAGTTTCGCCAGCGCAAGACAGACGCTCTCAGGGAGGCTGAGCAGCACGTGGGTTCGTCGTCTGCTTCACCATTCCTCGCCAAACCCCCACACACCTGCTCCGGCAGCCTGTACGCTTCACGAACGGCGACTGCGAATCTTAACCGCGAGACCATCGTCCTGTCTTGTATGCGCAGGCGGCAAAGGAACAATCCGGTTGAGCCTGGTCCGGTGAGGATCACAGGCGCTGACCCCAATAAGCTGGACGGCGATCCCGACGGGATCGGTTGCGAGGGCAAGTAGCGCGGTCTCGAAGAACAAAGGCCCGCCGCCGGAGTAGCAGGCAGTTCGTCCCGCGTCCGAACGATCTTTCGCAGGGCGCGGATCTTGTTGCCGAACACCTCGGCGGCCGATTTTGGCCTTCGTGTTCGGTGGGACTTCTTTTCATTCTAATGGAGGTTTAGGTCGATCACAGCCGAGCTCGACTTCACCGCCCCAGCGGGAGTTTGGAGAGCGCCGCAAGTTCTTCCTCGTCTCTAAACCCGGCCTGATAGTTTGCTATAACGCGGGATGCGAGCGCTTCACGCCGCTCTGGCGATTGGCCCTCGGTTTTCAACTTCTCGAAAACGCGCCCCAGCAGAGCAACTTCGGAGGAATCGAAAGGCTTGACGCCGGATAGACGTACACGGCCGCCCTGCGGATTTTGCCGGGCCGCCCAGAAGCGATTTCGGAACGGAACCACTGAGGTGAGCTGTTCGCGATGGTCGCGCCAATGGAGAGCCCACCATGCCCTTCGGCGGCGACGTGCCCGACATTGAGTGACGCAGCTGATGTCTTGGCAGGCCCTTGGGTCGTCGGCAGCGGGCGACCTAAACAGCGCCGACGAGAAAGTGCTGCGAGTGCTTCTTGGCAGACGCGTTCGGCGGCTCGCGCGGCCGAGCTCGCGATCAAGGCATGCCCGCGTCAAAAATCAATTGCAAATCCCGCCTCAATCGCACTTCGCGCAATGAAGTCGCCGAGTTCCCAGTCCGTCAGTTCGCAATGCGGAAAAGCTCGCCGCGTTGCCTCAATGACCTCGGATATCGAGATGCTCGGCCTGCGGACGTTGTCGATCAAGTGGCGGATGATCGCTTGGCGAAGGTCCGAAAAAGCAGGCTTCTGGTCGGTCGTCGGCATCCGGCCCTAGGAATGGAGCTGGGGTGCTACGCTGTCGGCCGTCGTTTTATCGAAAGCCACAGCCACACCGTGAACGATGGATGCCGCCGCCAACATCTCCTCTAATTGGCGGTCAGAGGCCTTACAGGTCGGCATGAGTGTTCGGATGGCGCGAATTGCCTGTGCGATGGAGAGGAACCGAGCTTTGCCTCTGGAAAGCACATAGGCCTCGGTAGCTCTTTCAACCGTGATGGAATGAAAAGCGTTGCTCATCAAGAATACCTCGCTGACCCCAGAGCAATATGATTTATCGCCAAGATCTGACAGCCTTCAAGGGCATGTCCGATTCCGACAGTCGGGCACTGGCTATGTCGAAGTGACGTTGCTCCTCCTCGCCATAGGCACCATTTGTGATTTCGATCATTCCGGCGCGGTCAATAATCGTGATCTCGCCACGCTTGGCATGAACCAGCCCCCGATATTCGAGCATTTGAAGGGCGGTAGTAACGTCGGGAACCAAGCTTGGTCGCCAGAAATTCATGCGTCAGGTAGATCTTGTCCCCTTCGATGAGGTCGTTCACCATCAGCAGCCAGCGGGCGAGACGTTCCTCGATTTTCGATTGGCTGTTGACCAGCGCCATGCGGGAGGACTGGATCAGGGACGCGTGGGCGTGCCGTAGCAGTGACGGCTAAAGGCTCTGGCTTTCGGCAATCGCGATGCGAAGAGGTTCAACCGGCAGGGACCAGCCGTCGCTGGCGACCTGGATATAGGTTTCATTGGGAGACCTGTCCTGGCCGAGGACGACCGTAATGCCCGTCATGCCGTCATAGCCGATCAGGCCGACTTCGCTTTGCCGCCCTCCGGTCATGGCGGCGACCACCGATGCGATACCCGTCTCGGGAAAATATACGTGCTCGATCGGCTGGTACGCGATCTCCAGCCGGGCTTTGATGGCCAGGTCGACGTGATGCATCGACGGCCGTAAACGCGCGAAATCCTCAGGCGTGAGGTTTTTCAAACGTGGTTGCGAAAGCTGGATTGAGGCATGGCTCTTCTCCCTATCGGGCAAGAGCACGTATCTCTCACTGTCGGCAGCATCGGATAAATCGGCGGCCGATGTCTGAGCCTACACCCTATATGCGCGCTTAGCAAAAAACGGCCGCATCGAATTGCCAGCGGCTCGTTAAGCGAGGCGTAACCATGACACACAGCCTCACGGATCGTGAATGAACGAACCGGATTGGCGGCGGTTAAGCTCGTGCTTTCCAAAGAGGGACCACGTTGTGTTCGCGACCGCTTTCGCTTTGCTGATCTCATTCTCGGTCAGCGTTGCCCTCGTTTCATGGGCCGCGCCGATCACCGCGGAAGCCATATCCATCGACCTGCAGAAGTCCATCGACGGATGGGAATTGCGTCAAACAAGATCCGACGCGCTCCCGCAACGCGCTAGATGATTGCCTCGCGCGCAGAACACTCTCAAACGAGACGACCGTCTCGACGCAGGCTGTGGTGCGATCATCACGGCTTTGGTTGCCGATCGCCGGATTTTTTCGCGGCGGTGCTCTTTTGACAGGTGTCTTAGCGCCTGCCTTGCGGCCGAGGCCCATAGCTTCGCGAGGGCCCTCTTGGGGCTTCTTGACAGACTTCGGCGGCGTGAGGCAATTTCGCGCCCTGAGAAATCAACCGGGGGAATACCTATGAAAAAGATCTACGAAAGACCTGCGCTGGTGAAGCGCGAGAGGCTGACGTCAGTTGTCGCCGTTTGCGTCTCGAACTGCCCGATCTTAACCTAGCTTATGATTTCAAAGCCCGCTGGCTCCGGCCACCCGGCTTTTTGCGTTGTCCGGCGTGGAATAATGGGCATTCACATACGTTAGACCGCGCTATGGAAAAGGCCGACTCCACTGGGGATGCCTGACAGCATTCTCCTGGCCGCGCGCTCCAAAGGCGATTCGAGGACGAGAATAGGTGGAGTGATGGAGGCCGACGCAGTGGCTGAGAGCCACCGCGCCGGCCAAGCGAACCTCAGGTCCGCCGCGCGCTCACAAGACAGGACGCCAGTCACGCCGTCGATGTCGTTTGCGAGGCGTCCCGCGACAGTCATTTCCGACGGGGAAATTCGATCACCTTAGCCCCGGGCTTCGGCTCCAGCGGCTCATGGCCAGGCACTTCATGCCAGAAGAGTTGGCCCAAATCGCGCTGATCGACCGGCTGACCGCATGCGGGACAGTTGTAGAAATGATCGTTCTCATTTGCGAGTTCAGGTCCATGCACCTTGCCATCGATCGGTGGACCGAGGTCGGAAAGTTCCGTCATTTCCAAGAGGTCTAGGCGCTCGTCGGGTCCGGCCAAGCTGTACTCGTATACGGCAGCTTGATCTTCATCGACCACGCGGAACCAATGACCCTGTAGTGCCCTCGGCGACACTCGTTGTTGTCCGGCGGCGGCCTAGGCAGCCTTCATAGGATCATTTTCCACGACGATGCCAGATGACACCACCGTGTCGCCGTAGAACTCTTCCACCTGGTACTTCGTCATCGTCGCCTCATCCCGATGGCTGGAAACGGGGTTCCCCAAGCTTTGTTGCATGGCAGCATGCAGTTTCGGAACTATTTTAGCTAAAACTGATTGAATCGCGGTTGCGAGTCCTGTGCATGCGTTTGAAGTTCATCGAGCCGCTGATGCCGACCTTGGTTGAGAAGCCTCCCGGGGGCGAAGGCTGGATTCACGAGGTGAAATTCGACGGCTACCGATCGCAGATCGTCAAGGACGAGGGCGGCGTGCGGATCTTCACGCGGCGCGGGCTCGACTGGACGGCCAAATACCGAGACCTGGCCAAAGCCGCCGCAAGTCTCGATGTCGACAGCGCCATCATAGACGGCGAGATCATCGTGCTGAACGAGGCCGGGCTGTCGGACTTCGGCGCGCTGCGCAAGGCGATCACCAGTCGGCAGCATGACCTCTACTTCGTGGCCTTCGATCTCCTGCACGTCAACGGCCACGATTTGCGCGACATGCCGTTGAAAGACCGGCGCGAGATCCTTGCCGAGTTGATCCCGGACTGACACCGTCGAACGGCAAGTAGAGGCCCGTGATGCAGAGGGCTGCCGCCGGTGAGGTCAAAGCCCCTTAGGCAAAGCACGTTATCGTGCCAGGACCATAAACAAATCCAAGGAACCGTGAACGCCCACCATAGGCGGAGGAACCCTCGTCTAAGGTTCATATCCGGCTCCTCCGCGCACCCATCAGCACAGCGCCTCGCACGCCACGCCGTCGCCGTCCCGGTCCAGCTTTCCGCCCCATGAGCAGTTCTGCAGATACCATTGGGCCTTATCACAAGAGCCGATTTGCTTACACGTTCGCCGCGGCTCACACGAATACCCGCCCTGCGCGACCAGCTTGCGGCTGACGATGCCGAGCGGCTGGCGAGACGGCGCCGCGCCGTCGGCATGCTCCGCGCGCCACTCCCAAGGCGCCTGAAACTTGCCGGCCCACACACCTATCTTGGCCGCCTCCGCCGTCGCTTGCTGCTGAGCGTAGGCGCCGTGGCTGTAGCGCGGCCAATCCAGAGCCTGGCCGTGCTCGACCATCCAGCCGGCGACGCTGGCGCCGTCAGCGCGCCGGCACTCCCCGACGAAGCGGTGATAGCGGTCCCAATCGACGAAGGTGCATTGCACTGGCCTCGACACAGCCAGGAAGCCATCCAACGCTTCGGCCGATCGCCGGCCGCACGAATATTCGAAGCCCTTGGCGTCGTCGCAATACTGCTTGCTCTCGGGCGCATCGGTGCCGTTGAAACGAATCCGCTGGCCATGGATTTCGATCGTATCGCCGTCGATCACGGACGCGATCCCAGTGATGGGCGCCTGCTTCGGCCCGATCAGGTTCGACAGGTTTAGGTCGGGCAAACTGTCGCTGTGCTGCATGGCGTTTTGTGCTGCCAGCGCGCCGGCCGCGGCAACCGTCACAAGGATAAGCCTAAGCGGCACACCCGCCCAGCGACGTGCGCGCGAGCGCCTGGCACCGGTGCGCTTGCGCCATTGGCCAGAACGATTGTCGTATCGGTATTTGTCCACGCCCCCATGCTCCCCGAGAGAGGATGCGACTGTTTCTGCCTAGAGTCCAGAAGAGCGCGTACAGGGCCAAGTCAGCGCAACCAAACCATCCGCCGTTGGCGCGAAGCGCATCAATGAATTTTGGGGATTTTGGCGATGGAGAGGTCTTGGAAGACCGCACACCACAAATGGAAATCGGCCAGTCGCCCGGCGAAGTGTGCTTCCATTGCACAATAGGCCGCTGCTGTTTGCGCTTCCGGCCCATAAAGATCGATTGCAGCATCTGCCGCATCGCTAGGACTGGCAAAATCTGAAAGCCTCAGTGCCGCGCCATTGTCAGTCCGGAGCATGACGCCTTCCTTCTGTTCAGCGCCTTTCATTCAACGGGGTGGCTGAATGTATGCGCCCCAGCAACATCAGCGAAACATGCGAACGAAGGAAGGGGCCGCTAGCTCGGGCCGGCTTTTCTGTTGCTCGGCCGTCGCTTTGGGAATTTGAGGATCTTGGCCTCGGGTTCCGGTTCAAGCGGCTCATGACCAGGCCGCTCATGCCAGAAGACTTGGCGCAGATCGCGTTGGTCGACCGACTGGCCACATGCAGCGCAATTGTAGAAGTGAAGGTGCTCGTCGATCTGCCGCCCTCCATGCAGTTTGCCAGGAATCGGGGGGCCAAGGTCAGATAGCTTCGTCATGCGGGCTGCAACATCCGGCCATGCTAAATGTTCCGGAACTATTTTAGCTAAAACTAATTGAATCGCGGTTCGCGAGTCCCTGTGCATGCGTTTGAAGTTCATCGAGCCGCTGATGCCGACCTTGGTTGAGAAGCCTCCCGAGGGCGAAGGCTGGATTCACGAGGTGAAGTTCGACGGCTACCGATCGCAGATCATCAAGGACGAGGGCGGCGTGCGGATCTTCACGCGGCGCGGGCTCGACTGGACGGCCAAATACCGAGACCTGGCCAAAGCCGCCGCAAGTCTCGATGTCGACAGCGCCATCATAGACGGCGAGATCATCGTGCTGAACGAGGCCGGGCTCTCGGACTTCGGCGCGCTGCGCAAGGCGATCACCAGTCGGCAGCATGACCTCTACTTCGTGGCCTTCGATCTCCTGCACGTCAACAGCCACGATTTGCGCGACATGCCGTTGGAAGACCGGCGCGAGATCCTTGCCGAGTTGATCCCGGACGGACAGCGCATCCAATTCAGTCAAGCGCTGCCTGGTGATGCCGCCAGCATATTCCATCTGGTCGACCAGGCTGGCCTTGAGGGCGTGGTTTCGAAGCTCAAGGACAGCAAATATCGCTCGGGCCCATCAACGAACTGGCAGAAGGCCAAATGCTACACCGTCGAGGAATATGAGCTGCTAGGCGTTGAACGAGAGCCCGGAAAACCGGCGTTTGCGCTTATGGCCGATCGTCAAACTGGGCAGTATGTCGGCTCGGCGTTCATCAACTCCAGCCGTGCCATCCGAGAGCGGCTATGGAAGCGCGTTCAAGAGCATGCCGGGCCGGCGCCAAAGGGCATGAAGCGACCGGCGACCCAATGGGTGAGGCCCGGGATCATCGGGCGGGTGAAGCACTTGCGTGGCGAGGAGGATTTGCGGCACGCTTCGCTGCAGGATTTTCGCGAAGAAAGTTGAAGCCACGGTCAGCATCTAGAGCGACTTGCCCGCCCGGATCATTGCTCTGGCAATCGCCAACTCTGCCTCGACCTTCGCATTCTCTTTCTGGGTCATGTTGTCGGCCGCGATCAGCCGGCGCAGCGCGCGCATCACCTCGCCACGCGTCCAGCCTACCTCAAGCATGCAGTCGACGATGGCTTGAAAGCCGGGCTCCATCGCCTCCTGACAATCGACCTCGCGATCGGCGTACTCGCAATCGTGCCTTGGTGCATTAATCATGCGTTGCCGTCCACCGTGCTCTCTTCGTCCAACTGGTGCGGCACCGGCAGATAGGCATTAGCCACCAGCCACTCGGCGATGATCGTATCCACCAGATCCAGCTTCGCCTTACCCATCTCAGCAGCTAGGCCGCTCAGTACCTCGTCGGTCCGGGGGTCGAGACTGAGCCCGCCGACGTTTCTGAGCAGTAGCGCGGCTCTCCGTAGCACTACTTGCAAATCGGCTCGCGAAGTGTCTGCGATCTGATCGGCGGCGCTTTCCAGTTCATGCACGAATTGATCACGAGACATCGCTTGTTCCTTAAAGGAATTTCTCTCCTTCGTCCCGATGCTCAAAGCAGAACCAGTCCGGGGCATGCTTCGGCTTGGCAAAGCCCCATCCCGCATCCTTGGTGCATCCGCCGTGCTCGCAAGCCTGGTGCTGTACTCCCGCCGGAGTGGCGGGCTCGGGCAATCTGACTTCGTCGGCCATGAGCGACAGTGAACAAAATAGGAACAAAATTGTCAAGAGCCTCTTGACCGACCAGGAATATGTTCCTAATTATGTAGATGACAAAAGTAGCCAAATCACGTAAGCCGGAAGGCGACAGGCCGGCACATGAAATAGAAGTTACCCCAGCAATGATTAAGGCAGGGGTAAAAGAGTTGCACCGTGGGGATGAAACAGACGAAGAGGCTGTGACTTGGATTTACCGCAAGATGGAAGCGGCGAGACGGAGAACGGCTAAGTTATGATCCCCCAATGGTAAAACTCTTTGCCAATCGCATTAATGTACTCAAAGCATTTTTCCTTCGAACACACGACCGCGCGATGCGCCAAATCGTTCCTAGCCTTCCGACCGGCATCAACCGTATCAAAATCTTGCCAGACGAGCTTCGAGCGCGAAGCGTCCATTCGGTCACCTAACTGGAACCGTTTTTTCACCCCACTCGGCATGTTGAAAATAGATTCCTCAACGCATTGGAGTAGGAAGTCATCTAGGGCGCAAAACGCTACGATAAGGGGGAGATTGTAATAACCCTCCGGCGGGGTTTCATTGATAAAGCCGCCCAAGGTTGCATAGCTGCGGCTCCAATTTGCAAGCGTGACGACCGAGGACCATTCATGTTGCACCTCGCCCAACGCGATTGGGTCAGTTATCATTCACCCCTCCGATTTGCTCCGGCGCTGAAATCATGAACAAGCCCAACGATCAGAAAGACCTGGATGAAACGAAGCGCATAATGGAGCGCTTGGTGAAAACCCCTCCCGATCACAAAACCGGGAAGGGCAAGGCGGATGAGCCAGAGGCCCAACGAGCTAAGGTGCCGACTAAGCGCGGTGCAAAAACGTCGAAGTAGTCGAGGATCGCTCGACTGCCTTCAGAGTTTCTGGCCTGAAAGTGTCATTGAACTTTTTGGTTTTCTCGAACCAGACGCACCACACGGCAGGTTCCCCCGTCATGGCTAGTTCGCCGACCTGCTCAACGGTCATTAGTGGGCCGCCAGATAGAAGTTGTACCGTCTGGCCAGCAATAAATGATGCATCGCTCATGAGCGCTGCTCCTTCTCTAAATGGGCAGAGCCGGCGCCCGGTTTGGGAGGATTGAAATCGTCTGCGACGGCTCACCCCGTAGGTCGCGGACGTAAGCGGAAGCGGCTCTGACAAGCCAGCTTCCGCACTATTTCGGCATTTATCAAAAATTCGACCAAGAGTCGATGGACACACAATATATGCCGCAAAAACCAGAACCAAATTGGAACATTGGCACTACATGTGGTGCCTTCCGCATCGGTGATAAGGTCGGGCTCAACAGTGGAAGCCCGCCCATGTTGGTAGTCGACAAGGAACCAGGTAGGCTGGTTTGTGCAATGGCAGACGGAACCGAACACGCCTTTCTGCCCATATGCCTCACTTCTTGCGTCTGAGGTTAATGAGCCTTCGCGCCTTCTGCTTCGGCGTCTTTGCCTTAGTGAGCACTTCGGTAGGTGAGGCGCTTGCCTTCGATGCCTTCCATGATGGCGTCAACGCGCATCTTGTCGGTGAAGCCAAGCTTAGTGCGGCGATTGTAACGGAAATCGAACTCGGCAAGGTAGCGGTGCAAATGAGCCTCGCCGCAATGCTGATAGACGCCGACCATGCCGCGCTTGAACACTGAGAACACGCCTTCGATAGTATTGGAATGGATCGACACGCCGTCCTCATAGCGAACGTATTCACCAGCGGCGTGATTGGTCGTCTTGTGCGATGCGTATTCCTCGCCAGTGCGGGTGTAGAGGCGCGACGAGTCGGTATAGAGCGTCGTGTCACGCGACACGTTGCGGACAAGCACGTCGCGCACGGTAGAGGCCGTGGCGTCGTTAAGGTGGAACATGCGAGCCTTGCCGCCACGTTCGACCAGACCGACCACAATGCGCTTCTGTGCGCCGCCGCCCTTGCCCTTCTTGGTGTAGGGATGACCCTTGCGCTGCACGCGCGGCGTCTCACGCTTGCCGATATAGGTTTCGTCGGCTTCAACGGTCTTGCCTTCGCCACCAAGCGGGCCGGACGATGCAACATCTTCCTTCATGGCTTCGCGGATGCGGTGCGCCATGAACCAAGCGGTCTTGTAGGTGACGCCAAGCATACGGTGCAGCTGGTGCGCGGACATGCCTTTCTTGGACGCGCCAAGCAGATGCGTTGCCAGCCACCACTTGGACAGCGGGATTTTGGAGCGCTCGAACACGGTGCCGACAGTGACGGTGAACTGGCCTTTGCATTCGTTGCAATAGCGAAGGCCCGGACGGTGCGACTGCTTCTTGCCTTCGATCAGCGCGATCTTATCTGGGTTCGCATTGCCGCAATGCGGGCAATAGGGACCATTCGGCCAACGGACAGCCTCTAGGGCTTCGCGAGCTTTGTCTTCGTCATGGAAAATCGGGTTTTGAAGGTCGGTCATTGGTGTAACTCCTTGGATTCGTTATCCTCCAAGGGTCACTTTTGTCAAGTATATAATTAGGAATATGTTCCTAATTATATACGTGACATAGCGACTTTCCGCTGCTAATGATTCGAGGGACAGGCCGGCATGTAACGGAACTTAGTTCCTATGACCTACGAATTGGCCGGGAGGCCAACCGAAGCTGAGATACTTCCACCGAACAGCCTCGATAAGGCTGCGCGGGCGTTGTTTGATAAGATGGAACATCTTGATCCGTCCACTCATGGCGATATCGGGTGGGATGCTCTGACCGATTTCGAACGCGAGTATTACCGCGCATGTGCGAAGGCGGTGGCCCTACAACTCGCCAACCACGACAAAATAGACGGGCGCTCCTAGATCGCCAAAAAGGCGGATGCGAGCCATCAGATATTCGACCCCCATTACGCCGCGCACCCGCAATAAGCCGACCTCGGTTTCATGTTTGCTCTTTGCTACTGGGTTTGGATCGCCACCGACCAAATGCCCGGCGAGCCAAGGTTCATCACCGATTATTTGTCGCGCGATAAACGGCTTGAAGCGACCACTGGCTTCGGCAATGGCAAATGCGTATCCAATCTTCGCCAACATCCTTGCGAAATAGGTCGGGTGAAAACTGGCGATGGAATGAACCCGAGTGATGTCAGGCCGAAACGCAGCCTTGATTACTTTTCCAGCGTCCTTACCCAAAGCCGCGTTCATCCAAACGGCGCCGATCACAGACTGTTTGAGTTTAGTAATGCCATTGAGAACAGTTGGCTCTCGGAACGCCGGCAGAGCGGTCACGCTCAACCGCTGGTGCGGTTCGGGTGCGTTGTATGGTCTGAAAGACCCGTCAACGTTGGCGAACATCGGTCGCGGTTTGTATTGATCTTTGGGCCGCCGCTTCCGCCGCTTTGTCTTCCTTACCGCACGCAAATCGCCAAGCATCGTCCGTAGGCACTGGCGCTCTACCCAACCAGTTATTTTTGCGCACCGGGTGCAACTGGCATCGGGCAAAATGTACGTTCCGCCGAGACCATATGGCACTATGTGCTCATCACTTAGACCGCTGGTGGAGCCGCAATAGATGCACCGGTTGAAAGGCGGATACCGTTTAATCGTTGGCCCACCAGGAGGGAGCTTGTCGTTGGTCTCATCTGCGATCATATTTGCGGCAATGTTTTACGAATCCAACTGGAGCTAGCCCGATGCAAGATGGGTCTAACCAAGATTGCGAACTGAGCGAACAAGAGACCAAACTTCGACGCGACAATGCCTTGCGGCGCGCATTGAAAACCCCTCCGTCCAAGCACGAGACGAAGGGAAAGCTAAAGGACAAGAAGAGTCAATCCGTGCACGAAAAGCGCTCGTAGCACTTGCAATCGTAAGTCTGCATTGCCAGATGAACTTTGCGTTAGCTCATCTGGATAGAGCATCGGAATCGCATCCGAAGGTAAAGGGTTCGAGTCCCTTACGCCCCACCAAAAAGGGAGCGCTCCTACGCTCCCTTTTTCTTTGCCCGCCAGCGCCTGAACGCCATCGCCAACTGCTTAGGCGTGACTGGTTTCGTCAGGCTGTCGATAGGTGAGCCGCTTTCCAGTCGTGCCACGGATCAAGGCGTCTGAGCGCTCGCTGTCGGTAATGCCAAGAGCAGCGCGGCGATTGTAGCGGAAATCGAACTCGGCGAGGTAGCGGTGCAAGTGGCTTTCGCCGCAATGCTGATAGACGCCAACCATGCCGCGCTTGAAGACTGAGAACACGTTCTCAATCGTGTTGGTGTGGACCACGCGGTCGGCTTCGTAGCGAACGTATTCGCCGCCAGTGTGCTTGACGGTCGCGTGGTCCGCGAACTCTTTGCCGGTGAACGTGTAGAAGTTGGACTCGTCGGTCATGAGCGTCGATTTGCGGTCGGCATTGCGGACCAGCACGTCGCGCACAGACGCCTTAGTGGCGCGCTCGACATGGAAGGAACGAACCGAGCCGCCGCGCTCGACCAGCGCCACGATAGAACGCTTGGACGAGTTGGACGGCTTGCCGCGAATGGTGCGCTTCTTGATCGTGTCCTTCGGTCCGAAATAGGTCTCGTCGGCTTCCACGACCTTGCCTTCGCCGCCGAGCGGGCCAGATGACTTAACGTCTTCCGCCATCGCTTCGCGGATGCGGTGCGCCATGAACCAAGCGGTCTTGTAGGTGACGCCAAGCATACGGTGCAGCTGGTGCGCGGACATGCCTTTCTTGGACGAAGCATAGAGATGAAAGCCCAGAACCCATTTGCAGAGCGGGATTTTCGACCGTTCCATGACGGTTCCAACGGTGACGGTGAAATGCTCGCGGCAGGCGTTGCACTGAAACAGACCGGGACGCGTGGACTTGCCGGCAAGCTTGTGGATCGTCTCGCCGTCCGTATTGCCGCAATGGGGACAATAGACGCCATCTGCCCAGCGGATAGCTTCAAGATGCTCGCGGGCTGCATCGTTGTCGTGGAACATGGTTGCGGTAAGGTTCATCGGTCTAACTCCTTGGATTCTTTTATCCTCCAAGGGGCCAGCTATGTCAAGTATATAATTGGGAATATGTTCCTTATTCCTCAAGGCGATCTGAGCAGGAAAGGCTATGCGAAAGCGCCAGAACGCGGCGAGTGGCGAAGCTATGTCGGAATTTGAAATGGCGGCGCAGCAGGCGATCGCTGCGGCCGGCGGTGATCCCGTGATTGCGCTGCAGAATGTTCTGGCCAGGAACGTGGAACTCGAACGTGAGCTCGCGCTGTCGCGCGTGGCAATTTCTAACGGCTTCTCTCGCGGATGGCATAGGGCGCGATCCTGAATGGCAGACACGGCCGAAGACAATTTCCGATCGAGGTATGGGACCGAGAGGAAAAGACCCACCTCGAAACAATATCTCGATCGCCGGACGCGATGGTCAGCCAGGCGGCTTGGCAGGCAGCGATCCGGCGCCGGCCGGGCATGCTGCTAATCCACTTCAACAGCCGCCACGTCATGGAAAAGATCATCACGCCTGGCGATGTGAAAATCCCGCCACAGACGATTATCGATGGCAGCATTCACGCCGGTCTCGACGTCGCGCTCGGGGATCTGCGCGAATGGCATAAGCTGCGGGCGTGGTGCAAGAATTGCTCCCATCACGCCGAGGTGAAGGCGGCGGCGCTGATCCGCCGATACGGCAAGGACGCGCTATTCAGCACGGTTGAGCGAGCGCTTCTCTGCACGAGTTGCGATCGTGGCGGGCCGGTCCGGCTGGAAATCCACAAACTGCCCCGGAACTAGGCGCGACGAGACACGACCGTTCCTATTCGTCGCTGTTCTCGTCGTCGTTTCCATCGTCAGATTGGCTATTACGACTTGCGTCATCCGCGTGCTCTTCTACAAGCGCCTCGGCGGTCACGTATGGGCTTACATCCGAGCTTGGATAGTCTGACTTACTTTGCGGCTACAACAGATGTGGCGGCGATGTAGAAATGTCGCTCGCTCTGCAAAGTAGAAATGTCGCATTGGCCGTTCCAAAGGGGCAGGGTGCAGCAAGTTAGAAATGCGACAGTGACGCACTTCCTGGCGCCGACATGAGCGCCCGATCGGGCGTAAGCTGGTCCGGGTTGCGCAGCCCGATCGGGGGCGATCAATCGTGGCTTCTTCGGCTTTAGCTTTGAGAGCCTGCCAACGACATGGATGCGAAGGGCAGCGTCCGACGAGCCTGGCGCAATGTCGCTGATGATCTGGTCACGACATCTCATTCCGCAGCTTCCAGCCTCGTCAGCGCCTGTTCCCGCCGGGCGATTACGGCGGGATCGTTCATGAAATCCGTCCGTCGACCAGGCTTGCGGCCACGCTTCTGGTAGCCATTGCTCTGGCTGCCATCGGGAATGCCGAACAAGTGGTTCGCCTGGCCTGTGCGCCGCGGTCCGTGTTGGCTGCGTGTCAGCTCACGGCCGGCCTGCATCTCGGCCACCATTGCAAGCGCTTCATCCAGGCGTTTGTTCTCGACGATCTCCGATCTGTGTACCGAGCGCAGCTTGTCAAAAGTTCTATAGGGTAGGGAGGTGCTGCCCTCCATGATCTCGAGGCGGCCATCGGGATAGTCGCAGACGACGACCTTCTTACCGGCCAGGCGCTTAGCGAAGACGCTCGGATCGAGAATGAACAGCACCTTGTCGTAGCGCAGTGTCAAAGCCTGGGACAGAGTCCGCATCTCCTTGCGGCACATCGCACTATCCAGATTCTCATGATCGGCAAGGGGGCGATGCATGTCCTTCGGATTGCGTGGTTCCTTGCCGAAACGGGCATTGAAATCGGCGGCGAACTCGGCCGCATAGGCATTGGCCGCCTCGATCGTGCTGATGCCGCGCAGGCGCAGCTCCTTCACAAGCCGGTCCTGCAGCGTCTGATTGGCGCGCTCGACGCGGCCCTTGGCCTGCGGGCTGTTGGCGCAGATGATGTCGATGTTCAGTTCGTAGAGCGCGCGACCGAACTGCGTCAGGCCAGTCGTTCGATCCTTCTCCGAACCATGCGTCGTGCGAAACACGCCATGCTTGTCGCTGTAGAAGGAGATCGGCTTGCCCCATTCCTGCAAATACGCCTTGGTGGCGATCAGATAGTCGAACGTGTTCTCGGAACCGGCAAAGCGCAGATGCAGCAGCTTGCCGGTGGCGTCATCGATGTAGACGAGCAGGGCGCACTTTGGCCCCCGGCTCTCGAACCACCAATGGTGCGATCCGTCGATCTGAACCAACTCGCCGAAGCAATCTCGCCTGCCACGCGGTTGATGAATCTGGCGCTTGCGCTCACGTCGCGATGTCCAAATGGCGGCTTCGGTCATCCATTTGCGCAGCGTCTCTTTGCTGACCGCTATCTGGTGTCGCTCGAGCAGCTTCTCGCGGACAAGCGTCGGACCAAAGTCGACATAGTGTTCGCGGATGAGCTCCAGGACAAAGTCGCGAACGTTATCGATGATGCGATTGTTCGAACATCTGCCGCGCGCCTTGTGCCGGAGAGCCGCGGCACCGTCGTCTTGCAATGTCCTAATAATCGTTGGGTCTGGCGGACCGTGAGTCCCAGGATCTTCGCGCCCGACGCAGTGGAGATGCGTCGTTCAATGACCTTCGACAAAACCTCGATACGCTTCAGCTCGCGTTCGCTCATCAGAACAAGTCCCAAGTTGCAATCTCCCGCACCGTCGAAGGGGGAGAGATTGGCAGCGCACAAGCAGGAGCGACATTCCTGCTTTGCAGAAGTGGGACATTTTAACTTTGCTCGTACAACAGAAAGTCGCAGAATCTATCTTATGGAACTTCCGTAAGGCATTGAAATAAACGTATTTTCGGGCGCGTCCTATGATGTGCGCCAGTTCGTCAAGGACCTGCGCGAGCGCAAGCTCACGCCGCATATCGCCGTCAATGGCCATCTGAGCAAAAACGGCAAGCCTCGCGTGACGCCGATCGATGGTCGCACGCGCTGTCACACCGGGGCTATGCGGTCAGCCAGCGCCGCCGCAAGCGGATCGAGGAAGTGTTCGGTTGGATCAAGTCGTCCGCCGGCATGGCCAAGGTCAAGCTGCGAGGATGCGCCCGTGTGGGCGCGGCCTTCACCCTGAATCTGGCGGCATACAATCTGGTCCGCTTGCCCAACCTTCTGGCGGCGCCGGCATGAGCATCTCAGGCCGCTGGCGGATTGTAGAAATGCGTATGTCGAGGACTATGCCGACATGATGGAGCCCGCCTACATCGAGTTCGCGGCAGATGGATCTGGCGAATTTGCCTTCGGCTGCGTCACCGGGCAAATCTTCGGCGGGGCCGACAGCAATCATGTCGCTTTCTCCTGGCAAGGCAACGACGAAATGGACGAAGTTCAGAGCGACGGCTGAAATCCAGCCGGACGGCTCCGTCTCCGCGCCACGATCGACCGGCCGGAGCGGTTCGGCTCCTCGCGGGCAGTGGGAGCGCATCTGGGCCTGACGCCAGCGCGATACCAGTCCGGTGAAACCGACATTCAGGGCAAGCTCAACCGTTGCGGCGACGAACTCGCCCGCACCGCCCTCTACGAGGCAGCACATTCGCTACTCGTGCGCTCGAAGAAATGGTCCGGCCGGCTTCGTTCAGTGACAGTTCCTTAAGGTCAAAAAGCCGCCTCCTCCGTGAGGAAAAGGATCAAAAAGCCCTGGTTCGCCGAAGCCTTACTTTTTTCAGGACGACGTCGTTGACCGGTGCCGCGAAATCCTACAAATCTCGTTACGCGGCGGACCTCACGGAACCCGCAAGGGCGGCGTGAGGCTCAGGCAACGTCGGTCTCCGGGTCACGCCGCCCTCCACTCCGGCACGGCCACCATGGTCGGATCGTTCATACCGCCATCAGGCGAAACGATGGCCGCGATCCCCGTGTCGATGCCCGTCACCCGCCCATCATAGGCGCCCAGTGCCAGCCCCTGATCCTGCAGAAGCTCTATCAGGAAGGCGGAATGGCCGAGCCGGTCGGCAGCCTCCACGTTCAGCCGCCAGGCCTCGAGCATATTGGCGGGAAGGCCTAGATAGCGGCTCAGCGTCTCCTCTGCCGTTGGATCCGCCTTCGGGAAAGCCTTAAGCGCCTGGGCATAGGGACCCTGCGCGAATTGCGTCACGGTCCCCATAAAGGAAGCAAGGTCCGGCGGCGGGGGCTCGATGCCGGTCTTCTTGTGAAACCAAGCGTCGGCGGCAAAGGTTGGCATCAAGCCGACGGCGTTGGAGAAATTGGCGGGATAGTCGAGCACGCTAGACTGCAGCGCGATGCCATTGAGGTCGAGGCCGTCCTCGTGCAGCAGCCAGGCGAGCACGCAGCTGCGGGCCGTGCCGTAGGACTCGCCGAGCAGGAACCGCGGCGAGTTCCAGCGGTTCGCTTGATGAACTGCTTGATCGAGACGGCGTCTTGGTCAGTGGCCCGGGGCTGCTCAGGTGCCCGGACGTATTTCTTCTAAAGCCCGAAAGAGGCTGGAAAAGGGTTCGTGTCATACCCGAGGCGCGGCTCTGGATTGGCTTTTGTGTGAGTGTGCGGCGTTGCAACAGTGCCAGTTGCACCACAGTCCAGTTTTGCTGCCTTGGCGGCCTTGATCGACAGACCAGCACACGCGTTGACAGTGACGGTTGCTTTCTTCTTTTCGTGCGCCAGGGCGGCACTCGACACGGTAAGGACAAGCGCCGCGCAAACGAGAGCGATTTTCATTAGGAACTCCCTTTTTAGCCATAGCTAATAGATAGTTAACGCAACGTTATCTGCCCGTCAATCAAGGTGGTTAAAGGTGACGTCACGTGCGGCCATCCCATGTGCAATTTCTCCACCCAGATCGACATGGAGGCGCTTGGCGCCCGCCTGGGGCTCGACCACGGCGCCATGCATAACGCCTGCTGAAGGTGGTACGATCGTTGCAAGTGTTGGCGGGCAGCTCGGCTGGGACAGAACGTTGTCAACGACTATCGACTGCCGGTCGTGAAGATGGTGGCGCGTGGCGGGCCAGAAAAATCCCGCTTTGCGAGGCCCCGGATTAATTCGGGATTGGAGGAGAAACCCGTGGGAGATCATACCGGACGGATTCGCACGGCGCACGCCTTCGTCTCCACATGACCATCACCATCGGCGAGATGCTGTGCGAACAAATTGCCAACGCGCTGGAGCAGCGGTATGGGAACTAAACGCTATCGCAACAACGCCGTGGTCCTGTCGAGCGCACTTCCGAAGCCCTTCAGCGACAAGCGAGGTTTGTTTCCTTGCCGCCATCGGCGACCACTTTGACCTTCAGGCTGCTGCCCGAGCGCCTGACCGCTATAGGTGAATAGAACCTTATTGCCCGCTGCTCGAAATCCAGAATGATGTTGCACAAAAGAGACACTGAACATCAGCAGATGCTGATAAGCTGAGAGTGGGGCTTTCAACTGGGGTTTTCAATGCGCTCGCTCTCCATCCTATTAGCTGCCTTGCTGTCGCTAATCACCGGTTCCGCGCTGGCTGCGGATGTAGTTGCGGCCGAGCCCGCCGCGAGCATTAATTGGTCGGGAGCTTACATCGGTGCCGTGGCCGGATATGGGTGGAACAAGGATAAGTACCACTATATTGGCTCGACCGTCGATTTTGACGTCAATGGCTTCGTCGGGGGCCTGACCGGGGGCTACAACTGGCAGATGGGCCAATTCATCTTCGGCCTCGAAGGCGATGTATCCTATGCGAACGTCGACGGTGACGTGTTGGCTCCGTTTCCTAACGCCCCCTGCTTTATTGAAGGCTGTACAGCCAAGGTGAGCTGGTTCGGCACCGGTCGTGCGCGTGTCGGCTATGCTTTCGAGAACTTTCTGCCGTACGCGACCGGGGGCTTCGCAGTCGGCCATGTCAAGGGATCGGCCGATCTCGGCGCGTGCGGATTTACTCCGACGTGCAGCTACAGCGACACACGCTGGGGCTGGAGTGCCGGCGCAGGTGTCGAGTGGGCCATGACCCAGCAGATATCGTTCAAGGCTGAATATCTGCATGTCGACCTCGGCAAGCCAAGCTTCGACTCTGTTGGCCTCCCTTCGACCGACCCCATCAAGTTTGATACGGTTCGGGTAGGCATCAACTATCATTTCTGATACGCTCTGCTCTGTCAGCGCGATTTCCCCATTGGGCGCTTCGACGCCTGGAAACAGCCAGAGAACCGCTTTAGCGCTGGCGATTGCCCTTCCGGAGAGCATAGTCGGGAGGGTACGATTATCGTGACGGCCTTTTCGGCCCCTGCCGGACAGATCGGTCCGTAAGCGCTTTCTGAATTAAATGTTTGTAAGGCCATCTCGAGGCCCCTGTTTCGGGCCCTTCGGCGTCCTAGATGCTTTGGTGTCGAGACGGCCGGCTGCCATGTATGGCGAGACAGGCAATCCCGCCCTCGACACGCCGACGGGCGTCCCTTGAGAACCACCCACGGCGCCGATCAGCTCTCGCCCGGACAGAACGACCATGTCACCTATGAGCATTCTTCGCAGACATCGCGTCGCCGCCCTGCTGAGCGCTGCGCTGACCATTTGGCCCGTCGTCGTCTCCTTCGCCCAAAGCAATTCCGGCCTCAGCACCGTGGCCGCGACGACCCAGACACCTGTCGCCGGGACTACAGCTCCGAGCGGCTCGTTCGCCCCGATTGTTGCGGTCACCAAGCCCGCGGTCGTCACCATCACGACCGTCATGGAGGGCCACCGCAAGGCCATGGGCGAAGCCTCGCCCTTTGGCGGCAATTCGCCCTTCAACGAGTATTTCCAGCAGTTTTTCGGCGACCAGGGCCTCCCGATGCCGAAGACGCCGCCGCAGCAGCAGGGACAGCGCGCCGAGGCGCTCGGCTCCGGCTTCATCATCAATACCGATGGTACCATCGTCACCGACAACCATGTCATCGACGGCGCGAGCTCGATCAAGGTGACGCTCGATGACGGCACCGAACTTCCTGCCAAGCTCGTCGGCCACGACGCCAAGAACGATCTCGCCGTGCTCAAGGTCAAGGCCGACAAGCCGCTGCCGACGGTCAAATGGGGCGATTCCAACAAGCTGATGACCGGCGATCAGGTGCTGGCGATCGGCAATCCGTTCGGCATCGGCACCACCGTCACCGCCGGCATCGTCTCGGCGCGCGGCCGCGATCTCCACAGCGGACCGTTCGACGATTTCATCCAGATCGACGCGCCGATCAATCACGGCAATTCGGGCGGCCCGCTGGTCGACATCCATGGCGATGTGATAGGCATCAACACCGCGATCTACTCGCCCAATGGCGGCAGCGTGGGAGTCGGCTTTGCCATCCCGTCGGATCAGGCACAGAAAGTCGTCGCCAAGCTGGAGCAGGGCGGCAACATCGAATACGGCTATCTTGGTGTGCAGATTCAGCCGGTCACACCGGATGTCGCCGGCGCCATTGGCCTCGATCACCCAGCCGGAGCCTTGGTTTCGTCAGTCACGCAGGGCTCGCCGGCGGCCAAGGCGGGCATTGACGTCGGCGATGTGATCACAGGCTTTGGCGGCCAGCAGATCAAGGATCCGAAGGACCTGTCGCGCGCCGTCGCCGATGTTGCGCCAGGCACCAAGGAGACGGTCAACATTTGGCGCAAAGGCAAGACGATCCAAATCTCGACCGATGTCGGACGCAACACCGAGAATACGCAGACCGCCTCCACCGGCGGGCAGGGCAAGCCGTCAGCCGGACAGGGCCTGGGCGTGCCGTCGCTCGGCCTCGGCCTAACCGACATCACGCCCAACATCCGCCAGGAACTCAACCTCTCCGACAGTCAGCACGGCGCCGTGGTTGAGCGCGTCAGTCCAGACAAAGCAGCCTCGGCGGCAGGCATCCAGCCGGGCGACGTCATCGTCGGTATCGATCAGACTCCGGTGAAGAGCGCCAGACAGGCAAATCAGGCAATCGCCGAGGCCGGCAAGGCTGGCAAGAAGTCGGTACTGCTGCTGATCGATCGCGGCGATCAGCAGATATTCGTCGCGTTGCCCTTTGCCGCCGGGTGAAGCGAGCCGAAAAGATAAGAGGCTTGAGCTAAGCAGGACCAGCGTCTGTTCGCCGCAAAGGGGCACTTGGCCGGCTTGCTCGGTAGTTGGAGTAGTGACAATGGCGGCGGCATGTTGATTCAGCCCAGACAATCCCCTCTACCGTCGCCTTCGCTTGGCTGAAGTATGGGGTTGCGATGCCAGGACCGTCCGAATAGACCGCGCCGAAACGTGGTATGACTAAGCATATCGTCCGTTTCCAATCTGATAATCGGGCAAAGGGAGTTGAACGATGTCCAAGGAAAGCAAAGATCTTTCGCGCCGTCGGTTCCTCGGTGGCAGCGCCGTCGTCTTCACGGCCGGTACGTTGGGGATGCCGTTCGTGCGAACGGCACGCGCGCAGGCCACCACCTTCAAGGCCGGCGTTATCACCTCACTGTCGGGTGAGAACATCCTCGGCGGCAACCTAACCAAGCGTGGGTACGATCTGTGGGCGGAGGCCATTAACGCCAAGGGCGGCGTCGAGGTCGCCGGCGAGCGTTTCAAGGTCGACATGTTCTACGGTGACGACCAGAGCAACCCGGCGACCGGCGCCGACGCCGCCGAGCGTCTGATCGTGCAGAATGAGGTCGACGTGCTGTTCGGCCCCTACACCAGCGGTTCGACCATCGCTGTGCAGCCGATCTGCCAGAAATACCAGGTGCCGATGATTTCTGGGTCTGCGGAATCGCCGAACGTTTGGAAGGCCAAGCCGGAATTCAACTTCGGCATCATCCCAGCCGTGGACACCACTGCGGGTAAGTCGCTGGCCGTGCTGGCGAAACTGTCCAACCCCACAGCCAAGACGATTGCGGTGATCGGCGTCAACGAGCCTTTCTCGAAGGAGACCGGCGAAGGTTTTCGCGACGGGGCCAAGGAGGCCGGGCTGGAAGTCGTCGCCTACGAATTGGTGCCGGCCTCGGGCGACCTCACCCCGGTCATCTCTAAGATCGCAGCACTCAATCCCGACATCGTCGCCGTCGGTGGCCATGAGGAGCCGCTGATCAACGTCGTCAAGACCTCGAAGTCGCTGAACTTCCGGCCAAAGGCGCTGATAATGCACTACGGCGTCACCGACCCGGCCTTCGCCCAGGCGCTCGCCGCGGACGCCGACGGCACCTGCGGCGTCTCCGTGTGGCTGCCATCGGTTCCCTACAAGGACGACGTCTTCGGCACCGCAAGGGAGTTTGCCGACATGGCGCAAAAGAAGTCCGGGCACGAGCCCGACTATACCGAAGCGGCCTGCGCGGCCAGCGGCCTCGTTTTCGGCGATGCCGTCAAGCGGCTCGGCAAGAAGCCGGCGCTCGCGGCCGAAGACAGGGTGGCGCTGAAGGATGCGATCGCCGAGACAGACATCCAGACCTTCTACGGGCCGATCAAGTTCGAGAAGGAAGGCAACCACTACCATGACAACGTCCAGCCGGTGCCGGTGCTGATCCAGATTCAGGGCGGCAAGACGGTGGCGGTGGGCCCAAAGGAGGCCGCGGCGGCAGACCTCACCTACCCGCTGCCGGCCTGGAAATAGGCTGTTTCGGACAGGGTGCGGGCAGCCTCGTCGCCATCACCCTGCCCGGCGGAACTACGACGGTTGCGCGTGCTCGGAAAATGGCGGACCATGCCATCGAGTGCGGCAGCGTTGCCGCGGCACCTTGCCCTTTCGTTTGCCTGACTGACGGATGGTTCCCGCTTTGGATCTTTTCCTACAGACCTTGCTGAACGGCCTTCTGATCGGCGGCGTCATCGCCACCTTTACGATCGGATTCCAGCTCGCTTTCGGCGTGCTGCACGTCATCGACTTCGCCGTGGGCGGCTGGGTCGTGCTGGGTGGCTATCTCGGCTACTACATGGCCGCCGGACTGGGCGTCGACGGATTCCTGGCGATCCCCGTGGCCTTCGTGCTGTTCGGCACCATCGGCTATCTGATTGGGCCGATCCTCTACAATGTCCGCAACAGCCGCACGGCGCGGCCGGAATTGATGGCGCTGGCGCTGACGTTCGGCCTGTTCACGCTGCTGCGCGGCGGCATGCTGACCGCGTGGGGTTTCAATACCCACAGCGTTCCGACGGCGTTGAGCGGCGAGAGCCTCGCCGTCGGGCCGGTGACGGTGCCGCTGATCCGCGTGGCGGCGGCGGTGTTCGCGATCGCCATCGCCGGCAGCCTGTTCCTGTTCCTCTACCGCACCCCCTATGGGTTGGCGATCCGAGCGACGGCTGAAAACCGGCAGAACGCCGCGCTGATGGGCGTCAACATCCACCGCCTCAGCGCCAATGTCTATGGGCTTTACGCAGGCATCACCGCCATGGCCGGCGTGCTGATGGGGGCAATCTTTTCCGTCAATCCGGAGGTCGGCCTGCGCTATACACTGTTCGCGTTCTTCGTGGCTGTGCTTGCCGGCTTGGGCTCCGTCGGCGGTGCCCTTGTCGCCGCCCTGCTGCTCGGTGTTATCGAAGCCTTCGTTGCGACCTATGTCGGATCGAGCTATTCGCTGCTGGCGATCTTCGCCACGCTGTTCCTCGTCCTGCTCGTGTCCCCGCGCGGGATCCTGCGGCACGGTTTGTGAGGCCGGAAATGAGGCAAAGCTGGACCGGCCTCCTCCTGCTGATCGCGGTGATCGTTGTGCTGGTGCTCCTGCCGATGCTGGTCAACAACTACTGGCTGCGCATCGCCACCGGCGCGCTGATGTGGGCGGGGCTGGCCTGCTCCTGGAACATACTCGGCGGCTATGCCGGTTACATCAATTTCGGCCATTCGGCCTTCTTCGGGCTCGGCGCCTATGTGACGGCGCTGCTGATGGGCGACAAGCTCGCCTGGCCCTTCTTCGCCACAGTCCCGGCCGGCATAGTGGTGACGGCGCTGTTTGCCATTATCATCGGCGCGCCGACGCTGCGCCTGCGCGGCGCCTATTTCGCCATAGCCACATGGGCCTTCGCCGAGGTGCTCATCCAGTTCGCGTCGGTGATGGACTTCACTGGCGGCATCGGCGGAATTGGGCTGCCGCCTTTTCTCGACGAACGCTTCTTCTACTTCGCCATGTTCGGCGCGGCTGCGCTGACCTACCTCATCACCTGGGCGTTGTTCGAGCGCTCGCGTTTCGGGCTGAAGGTCAAGGCACTGCGCGACCACGAGCCGGCGGCCGAGGCTATGGGCATCAACACTTCGCTGGTCAAGCTGCAGACCTTCGTACTCAGTGCCGTCACCGCTTCGGTGTTCGGCGCGATCTTCGCCTACTGGGTCACCTTCATCAATCCGAAGAGCGTCTTCGGCGGCGACATCACCGACCAGATGGTGGTGATGGTGCTGCTTGGCGGACTGGGCAGCCTGTGGGGGCCGGCACTGGGCGGTGTTGGGCTGTTCGTCGTCAACCGCATGATCTGGATGTACTGGGGCGACACCGCCTTCTATATCGCCATATTGGGCGCGGCCATCGTGCTGGTGGTGCTGTTCATGCCGAACGGCATCGGCGGCCTGTTTTCGAGGCGTGGGGCCAAGTCCGGCGCCAAGCTGGACAAGGCGGTCGGCAAGCTTGTCGGCGACGGCCAAGGAGGGCCCAGTTGAGCGTGACCGAGGGCAAAACGGCTGGAGCCGGCGACCCTATCCTCGTCGTGCGCGAACTCTACCGCCATTTCGGCGGCATCAAGGCCGTCAACGGTGTCTCCCTGGACGTCGGTCGGCGCGAGATCGCCGGCCTGATCGGGCCTAACGGGTCGGGCAAGTCGACACTGTTCAGCCTGGTATCGGGCGCGGTGACGCCGGATCGTGGCCAGATCCGCTTCGACGGTCACGAAATCGGCGGCCGAAAAGCTCACGCGATCGCGCGGCTGGGGCTTGCCCGTACCTTCCAGATTCCGGCCATGTTCGACAATATGAGCGTCACCGAAAACCTTCTGGCGGCCGCCGCCCAGGGCCACTGGCCAGGAGCGCATGAGCGGGCGGCCGGAACGCTGGCTCTGCTCAAACTGGAGCATGTCGCCGACAATCGCGCCTCCGACCTTTCGGGCGGCCAGCAGAAACTGCTGGAGTTCGGGCGTGTCATCATGCGCGAGGCCTCGCTCATCCTGCTCGACGAGGTGACGGCGGGGGTGCATCCCAATATCCGTAAGATCATCCTGGAGGCGATCGCGCAGCTGCGCGAGCGTGGCATCACCTTCCTGGTCATCGAGCACGACATGGAGATGGTGCGCAATGTGTGCGACCGCATCATAGTCATGGATGCGGGCCGCGTCGTGACCAGCGGCTCTTTCAACGACATCGTTCGCGATTCGGAAGTAATGCAGACCTATCTGGGGCGGCCGCAATGAGCACCACGCTCACCGCCGAAAACATTGTCACCGGCTATGGCAAGCAGGAGATCATCCATGGCGTCTCGCTGAGCGCGGAGGCCGGCAAAATCACCTGCATCTTTGGGCCGAACGGCTGCGGCAAGTCGACCCTACTCAAGGCCGTCGCCGGCGCGCTGCCGGTGTGGAGCGGCACGGCGAGACTGGGTGACGCGACGCTGTCCAACCTTGCCGTCCATGAGGTGGTACGCCAGGGGCTGGTGCTGATGCCGCAGGGCGGCGGCGTATTTCCGCGCCTGACGGTGATCGAGAATTTGCGCATGGGCGGCTACGCTATCGCAGACCGCCGGCTGGTAGAGCAGCGCATCGAGGCGCTGATCGAGCAATATCCCTCTTTGGCGCGACGGCGGCGTACTGCGGCCGGTTCGCTTTCAGGCGGCGAGCAGGCTATGCTTGCGCTGGCTCGAGCACTGGTCTCGGAACCGCGCTTCATTCTGCTCGACGAGCCTTCCGCCGGATTATCGCCGGCCATGGTGATCGAGACGCTCGAACGCATTACCACCCTCATCACGCACGGCATCGGAATAGTGATGGTGGAGCAGAACATTCGCCAGGCGATGCCGATCGCGGACAAGCTTTACATCATGGCGGCCGGCGAAAAGCGTTTCGAGGGAACGCCCCGCGACGTGCGCGACGACCGGCAAATCATGGACATCTATATGGGCGGAGCGTGAGATGGCTCTGTCGCAAATCGTGATTTTGGCCACGACGGGACGTGTCGCGCAGATGATCAGCCGGCGAGGATTTCGAACTGCTCGGCGATCGAGGGACGTGAATTGTAGGCAAACCTCGCCTGTCGCTTGCACATCATGTGAACCATTTCGATGCCGGAGAGAAGGACCTCGGCGAAAACAATCGCCTCGTGATTGGTCTGGCTGCCGTCGATGACGATGCGATCCGGTCTGCCGTGGCGCTCCAGCGCCTTTCGGAGGAAGCGTTTGGCGGCCGGCAGGTCACGGTTCTCGCTGAAGAAGAACTCGATCGTGTCGCCGACGCTGTTGATGGCGCGATAGGTACATCCAACGGCCGCGAACTTTGATGTAGGTTTCGTCCATATGCCACTTGCCGGTGACGGCACGCTTGCGTCGGTTGAAGCGCTCCAGCAGTTGCGGCGAAAATCGTGTCACCCAGTGATGTACAGTGGAGTGGTCGACCTGCAGGCCACGTTCGGCCATCATCTCTTCCAGATCCCGCAGGCTCAGATTGTAGGCGTGGTACCAGCAGGATTATTGATCGGTCGAAGATGACGGCCCTTGAACATCGAGAACTCCCGGAAATCGAATATCCCTCATGCCGGAAACAAGTTGCCATTCAGTTTGCGACAGAGCCCGCTGGTGGCGAGCGCGCGATTTGCGGACCACGTCGAGCAGCCAGACGATGTTGCCGCAGTCCCAGTCATTGCCCTTGAGCCTGACAAACTGCCGGCGCGTGACTGCTCCTCGATCCTGGCTCTAACGGCCTCCGAGACCTTTGCCCAGATAGCCAGGCCCACCATCGGCCCCTCGTCGCCGGAGGCTTTGACGGGCCCGGCCGTCCGATGCCGCTGATCAGCGAAGCGGTCCGCGGCGAAGGCGCAAGTCGCCGGGAGGGAACGCCGGCATCGTCCGGCTGCCGTAGTCCCCCAAGATCCCCCTCGCGGCAGCCGGGCAGCCTCTTCAGCCACCATCTCACATTAGCGATCGCTTTGGCGTCCCAGTCCGCGGCCGGATTGGATCATCAGGAAGTAAACCTTTCGAAGGCGCCGAGCTTGTGGCACGCGCGGCAGCGCTGTTGCGCAAAATCTCATTGATGCTGCGCG